>NZ_JBEOXT010000008.1:0-234837 GCF_040296685.1 Streptomyces sp. NPDC002054 | reverse complement strand
ACGTCCTGTGGGCCATGATCCGCGACGGAGCGTGCTACCAAGCCGCACCACCGGTCACGGCGCGAGCTTGACAATGTCATTGGGAAGTCTCCTTCCCTCTACGGGCGCCTTCAACGCACCCTGCCCACCCGCTATTCCATGAACACGTCAGTGAGCAGCTCCGTCGGCGGCAGCTGCCGCTCGCGCGCCGAGCTCCTTCCACACCGTGCGGACCTGTGGCTCCAGCGCCTCCAGCGGCCCGTCGTTGTCGATCACCAGCGTGGCGACGGCCAGCCGTTGCGCGCGCGTGGCCTGCGCCGCCATCCGGGCCCGTGCCTCCTCCTCGGCCATGCCGCGCAGCCCGGTCAGCCGGGCCAGCTGGGTCTCGGGGGCAGCGTCCACCACGACCACCAGGTCGTACAGCGGGGCCAGTCCGTTCTCGGTCAGCAGCGGTACGTCGTGCACGACGATCGCGTCTGGCCCCGCGGCGGCCTCCAGTTCGGCCGAGCGGGCCCCGACCAGCGGGTGCACGATGGCGTTCAGCGCGGCCAGCTTCGCCGGGTCGGCGAAGACGATCGAGCCCAGTTTCGGCCGGTCCAGCACCCCCTCGGGGGTGAGCACCTCCGGACCGAACGCCTCCACCACGGCCGCGAGGCCGGGCGTGCCCGGCTCCACGACCTCCCGCGCGATGCGGTCCGCATCGACGATGACCGCCCCGTACCCCGCCAGCAGCCGCGAGACCTCGCTCTTGCCGGCTCCGATTCCGCCCGTCAAACCCACCTTCAGCATGGGCCGCAGCTTAACCCTCCGCCACGACCCGTCGCCGCTACGCGTCCCCCTCGCGCTCCGCCAGGAAGCGCTCGAACTCGCGCCCGATCTCGTCGGCCGAGGGGATCTCGGCCGGCTCGGCGATCATGTTCCCGCGGGTCTCCGCCCCGGCCGCGGCGTCGTACTGGTGCTCCAGCCCCTGCACCAGGGCGACCAGCTCCTCGTCGCCCTCGCGGATCTGCCGGTCGATCTCCGTCTGGGTGCGGTGCGCCTCGGTGCGCAGGGAATGCGCGACTCCGGGCAGCACCAGTCCGGTCGCCGCCGTGATGGCCTCCAGGGCGGTCAGGGCCGCGTCCGGATAGGGCGAGCGGGCGACGTAGTGCGGGACGTGGGCGGCGACGCCCAGTACGTCGTGGCCCGCCTCGGCGAGCCGGAATTCGACCAGTGATTCCGCGCTGCCCGGCACCTGCGCCTCTTCGAAGGGGCTGCGGTGACCCGGCATCAGGTCGGTGCGGTTGCCGTGCGGGGTGATGCCGACGGGCCGGGTGTGCGGGACGCCCATCGGGATGCCGTGGAAGTTCACCGAGAGGCGGACGCCGAGCCGCTCGACGACCTGCCGGACGGCGACCGCGAACCGCTCCCACTCCACATCCGGCTCCGGCCCGGACAGCAGCAGGAAGGGGGCGCCGGTGGCGTCCTGGACGATCCGCACCTCCAGCTTCGGGGCGTCGAACCCGCTCCAGTGGTCGCGCTGGAAGGTCAGCAGCGGGCGGCGGGCCCGGTAGTCGACCAGCCGGTCCGCGTCGAAGGAGGCCACCAGCTGGTGCGGCAGCGTGTCCAGCAGCCGCTCGACGATCTGCTCACCCGTCTCACCTGCGTCGATGTACCCCTCGAAGTGGTAGAGCATGACCAGTCCGGCCGAGTCCTGGGCCAGCGCCAGGTCGACCACCGCCAGGCCCTTCGCGTCCCATTCGTACAACCCCTGTGGATCCAGCACCGCCACCACTCCTCCTCGCCGCGTTCTCTGAAAGGAACGCCCAAGGACGCCCCTCCATTCCCCAATTGACGCCCCGACATGACGCCCCGCCACGAAACACCGGCACGGCCCCGCCGCACAACGTCGCGCAACGCCACACAACGCAGTAAGGCCCGCCCCCCGAAGGGGACGGGCCTTACCGTTTCAGCTCTGCTCAGCTCAGCTCACGCCGGAGGCGTGATGCGCTGCTGCGATCAGCTCTGGCCGCCGGCCAGCTTCTCGCGGAGCGCAGCCAGGGCCTCGTCGGACGCGAGGGCACCGGCGTTGTCGTCCGACTCCGAGGAGTACGAACCACCGGAGATGCCCGCACCGGCGTTGCCACCGGCGGCCGGGGCGGCAGCGCCCTCGGCAGCGGCGGCCTCGTCGGCCTCGCGGCTCTTGATGACCTGCGCCTGGTGCTGCTCGAAGCGAACCTGCGCCTCGGCGTACTGGCGCTCCCACTCCTCGCGCTGCTTCTCGAAGCCCTCGAGCCAGTCGTTGGTCTCGGGGTCGAAGCCCTCGGGGTAGATGTAGTTGCCCTGGTCGTCGTAGGACGCGGCCATGCCGTACAGGGTCGGGTCGAACTCGACCGAGGCCGGGTCGGCACCGAAGGACTCGTTGGCCTGCTTCAGGGACAGCGAGATCCGGCGACGCTCGAGGTCGATGTCGATGACCTTGACGAAGATCTCGTCGTTGACCTGGACGACCTGCTCCGGGATCTCCACGTGGCGCTCGGCCAGCTCGGAGATGTGGACCAGACCCTCGATGCCCTCGTCCACGCGGACGAACGCACCGAACGGAACCAGCTTGGTGACCTTACCCGGGACGACCTGACCGATCTGGTGGGTCCGGGCGAACTGCTGCCACGGGTCCTCCTGGGTCGCCTTCAGCGACAGGGAGACGCGCTCGCGGTCCATGTCCACGTCGAGAACCTCGACGGTGACTTCCTGGCCGACCTCGACAACCTCGGACGGGTGGTCGATGTGCTTCCAGGACAGCTCGGAGACGTGCACGAGACCGTCGACGCCACCCAGGTCCACGAAGGCACCGAAGTTGACGATCGAGGACACGACGCCGGAGCGGACCTGCCCCTTCTGGAGGGTGGTGAGGAACGTCTGGCGGACCTCGGACTGGGTCTGCTCCAGCCAGGCACGGCGGGACAGGACCACGTTGTTGCGGTTCTTGTCCAGCTCGATGATCTTCGCCTCGAGCTCCTTGCCCACGTAGGGCTGGAGGTCGCGGACGCGGCGCATCTCGACCAGGGAGGCCGGGAGGAAGCCACGGAGGCCGATGTCGAGGATGAGGCCACCCTTGACGACCTCGATGACGGTACCGGTGACGATGCCGTCTTCTTCCTTGATCTTCTCGATCGTGCCCCAGGCACGCTCGTACTGAGCGCGCTTCTTGGACAGGATGAGACGGCCTTCCTTGTCCTCCTTCTGGAGAACCAGGGCCTCGATCTCGTCGCCGACCTTGACGACCTCGTTCGGGTCGACGTCGTGCTTGATCGAGAGCTCGCGGCTCGGGATGACGCCTTCGGTCTTGTAACCGATGTCGAGCAGGACCTCGTCCCGGTCGACCTTCACGATGACGCCGTCGACGATGTCGCCGTCGTTGAAGTACTTGATCGTCTCGTCGATCGCGGCGAGGAAGGCTTCCTCGTTACCGATGTCGTTGACCGCTACCTGCGGAGTGGTGGTGGCGGTGGTCTCGGTGCTGCTCGTCATGTGGGAAAGGGCTCCGGTTACGGACAGAAGGTCGTAGGTACTGCTACGCCGGGAGCCCTTATCGCCTCTGATACGCCGGACAGCCAAGGAGGCCCCGAATCACCGCACGAAGACGGCGAGGGCCTCGAGAACCGAGGGGACTGCAACAGATGCGAGCGCAGCCTGCTAGGTCTGAGGAGCACAGGCTCGCAGCGCAACTTGTAGCATACGGGGGCAGCCGGACAGGGTCAATGCGCGAAGGCGCCCACCCGGGGCGGATAGCCGCATATCCGGCACAACTCGTGGGCGGGCGACCGTTCCGGCCCGTCCGAAAAGCTTGTCCGCAGACTACGACGATGGGCCCCATGAACCAAGAGGACTACGCCCCCGAAGACGTCCCGGAGGACGCCTACGACGCGCCGGACGACGCCGCGGCCACGCGCCGTGATGCGGGGGAAGCGGAGAGCAGCCGGGCCAGCCGCGGCTGGTGGGACCGCAACGCCGACGAGTACCAGAGCGAGCACGGGGCCTTCCTCGGCGACGACCGCTTCGTCTGGGGGCCCGAGGGCCTGGACGAGGCCGAGGCCGCACTGCTGGGCCCGGCCGCGGACCTCAAGGGGAAGGACGTCCTGGAGATCGGCGCCGGCGCGGCGCAGTGCGCCCGCTGGCTGGCCGCCCGCGGTGCCCGCCCGGTCGCCCTGGACCTCTCGCACCGCCAGCTCCAGCACGCCCTGCGGATCGGCGGGAACGTGCCCCTGGTCGAGGCGGACGCCGGAGCCCTGCCGTTCCGCGACGGCTCCTTCGACCTGGCGGTCTCCGCGTACGGCGCGATCCCCTTCGTCGCCGACCCGGTGAACGTGATGCGCGAGGTGCACCGGGTGCTGCGCCCCGGCGGGCGCTGGGTCTTCTCCGTCACCCACCCCATCCGCTGGGCCTTCCCCGACGAGCCCGGCCCCGAGGGCCTGTCCGTCTCCGCCTCCTACTTCGACCGGACCCCGTACGTCGAGCAGGACGAGCAGGGCCGCGCGGTGTATGTGGAGCACCACCGGACGATCGGCGACCGGGTCCGGGACGTGGTCGCGGGCGGCTTCCGGCTGGTCGACCTGGTGGAGCCGGAGTGGCCGGCCTGGAACGCCCAGGAGTGGGGCGGCTGGTCCCCGCTGCGCGGCAACCTGATCCCGGGCACCGCGATCTTCGTGTGCGAAAGGGACTGAGGCCCCAGTGATCCGTTCCGCCGCCCTGGAGGCGCTGCCCGTACGCGAGGCCGTCCCCTCCCTCCTGGAGGCGCTGGGGGCGCGCGGCTCGGCCGTGCTGTGCGCCCCGCCCGGGACCGGCAAGACCACCCTGGTGCCGCTGGTGCTGGCCGGGCTGGTGGGCGGCGGGCCGCGGCGCCGGGTGATCGTCGCCGAGCCGCGGCGGATCGCGGCCCGGGCAGCGGCCCGCCGGATGGCCTGGCTGCTGGGCGAGCGGGTCGGGGAGTCGGTGGGCTTCACGGTCCGCGGGGAGCGGGTGGTGGGCCCGGACTGCGCGGTGGAGGTGATGACCACCGGTGTGCTGCTCCAGCGGCTGCAGCGGGACGCCGAGCTGGCGGACGTCGACGTGGTGGTGCTGGACGAGTGCCACGAGCGGCATCTGGACGCGGACACGGCCGCGGCCTTCCTGCTGGACGTACGGGCGGTCCTGCGGCCGGAGCTGTGGCTGGTCGCGGCGTCCGCGACCACCGACGCGGCCGGCTGGTCCCGGCTGCTCGGCGAGGCTCCGGTGGTGGAGGCGGCCGGGGTCGCGCATCCGGTGGAGGTGGTGTGGGCCCCGCCGGCCCGCCCGGTCCGGCCGCCGCACGGGATGCGGGTGGATCCGGCCCAGCTGGCGCAGGTGGCCGCGGTGGTGCGGCGGGCGCTGGCGGAACGTTTTGGCGATGTGCTGGTCTTCCTCCCCGGGGTCGGGGAGATCGCCCGGGTCGCCGGGCAGCTGGCCGGGGTGGACGCGGAGGTCCTGCAGATCCACGGGCGGGCCCCGGCCGCCGTGCAGGACGCCGTCCTGGCGGGCGGCACCGGCCGGCGGCGGGTGATCCTGGCGACCGCGGTGGCGGAGTCCTCCCTCACGGTGCCGGGGGTCCGGGTGGTGGTGGACGCGGGTCTGGCCCGTGAGCCGCGGATGGACCACGCGCGCGGGCTGGGCGCGCTGACCACCGTACGGGCGTCCCGCGCGGCGGCCCGGCAGCGGGCGGGCCGGGCCGGGCGCGAGGCCCCGGGCACGGTCTACCGCTGCTGGGCGGAGGCCGAGCACGACCGGCTGCCCGCGTTCCCCGCCCCGGAGATCCGGATCGCCGACCTGACCGCCTTCGCCCTGCAGACGGCCTGCTGGGGCGGCCTGGGCACGGAGCTGCAGCTGCTGGACCAGCCGCCGGCCGGGGCGCTGGCCGCGGCCAGGGAGGTCCTGGTGGCGGTGGGCGCGGTGGACCCGGGGTCCGGCAGGGCCACGGACCGGGGCGTACGGATGGCCCGGCTCGGCCTGCACCCGCGGCTGGCCCGCGCGCTGCTAGACGGGCCGCCGGGGGCTGCGGAGGTGGTGGCCCTGCTGAGCGAGGAGCCGCCGCGGGAGTACGGGGACGACCTGGCGGGGGCGTGGCGGGCGGCGCGGCGCGGGGGCGATGCCTATGCGGCGCGGTGGCGGGCCGAAGCCGGCCGGCTGCGCCGCGCCATGGCCTCGGGAGGCGGCCGGGGCGAAGCCGCGGGGGCTCCGGCCGACGGGGCCGGGGCCGCTGCGCGGAGCCATTCCCCCACCCCGCCCCTTCCCGAAACCGGGCTCCGCCCGGACCCGTCGGGGCTCCGCCCCGGCACCCCGGTGGGGGCTCCGCCCCCACACCCCCGCGCCTCAAACGCCGGCGGGGCTGGATATGACGCCACCGCCGGGCTGGTCGCAGCCCTCGCCTTCCCCGAGCGCGTCGCCAAAGCCAAGGGCGAAGGTGCCTTCCTCATGGCCTCCGGGACCGGAGCCCAGCTCGGCGACGGCTCCGGGCTGCGCAGCGCGCCCTGGCTGGCGGTCGCCGTCGCCGACCGGCCGTCGCACTCCGCCTCCGCGCAGATCCGGCTGGCCGCGGTCATCGACGAGCAGACCGCGCGCGAAGCCGCCGCGCACCTGCTGAGCAGCGGCGAGGAAGTGCACTGGGAGGACGGTGACGTCGTCGCCCGCCGGGTGAGCCGGGTGGGCGCGATCGAGCTGACCGTACGGCCGCTGCGCGACCCCGACCCCGGGCTGGTTCGGGAGGCATTGCTGGATGGGCTGCGCCGGGACGGGCTCGGTCTGCTGGGCTGGAGCCGGGACGGGGCGGGCCTCCGGTCCCGGCTGGGCTTCCTGCACCGGACGGTCGGCGGCGACTGGCCGGACGTACAGGACGAGGCCCTGCTGGCGCGGGCCGGCGACTGGCTGGAGCCCGAGCTGTCCCGGGCCCGGCGCCGTGCCGACCTGGGCCGGATCGACGCCGGGCAGGCCCTGAACCGGCTGCTGCCCTGGGCCACCGGGGAGGCCGCCCGGCTGGACGAGCTGGCTCCGGAACGGATCGAGGTGCCGTCGGGATCCCGGATCCGGGTGGACTACTCCGCCGAGCAGCCCGTGCTCGCGGTGAAGCTGCAGGAGCTGTTCGGGCTGGCCCAGACCCCGCGGGTGGGCGGCAGGCCCGGCGTGCCGGTGCTGGTCCACCTGCTGTCGCCCGCCGGGCGGCCCGCAGCCGTGACCGCCGACCTGGCCTCCTTCTGGCAGGGCGGCTACCGCGCGGTCCGGGCCGAGCTGCGCGGTCGCTACCCCCGGCACCCGTGGCCGGAGGACCCGGCGACGGCCGAGCCCACCCGGCACACCAACGCCCGGCTCAGGCGGGAGTAGGGGCAGCGGACGGGGTCCTGCGGCTGCGGGCCTCCAGCCACAGGGCGAGGCCCAGCAGGGCCAGTCCGGTGACGCCGAGGCCGATCGGCGCGTACGTGTGGAGCGCGAGCACCTTGGTGCGGTTCGCGGAGACCAGGTCCACGGTGTGCTTGATGTAGTCCTCCCGCATCTTCACGTGGCCGGAGAACGCGGTGAGCTTGCCGCCCTCCCCGCCGGCCGCGATCCCGCCGCGCATCTCCTGTTCCATGATCTGCTCGCCGTTGACCGGCGCTCCGGTGACCGGGTCGACCCAGAACATCCGCTTGGCCGTGTACCAGAGGGTGGTCCCGGTGGTCGCCTCGATGGTCGCCGGGTCGATGCCCTCGATCGGCATCTTCTTGGGCATGGGCACCTTGGTCCAGGGGACGGTCTGCTCGAAGTAGTAGACGTCCATTCCGCGGAACTTCCGCGGGCCCACGTAGTGGATCGGCGCGGAGGTGCGGGTCTGCGCGTCGAAGTAGAGGTAGTCGCGCGGTTCGGTGAAGAAGGGGAACTTGAACTCGATGCCCTCGCGCTTGACCGCGTCCCCGTCGACCATCTCGCCGGTGGCGTGCACCGGGTCCTGGGTGTGCGCGTCGAAGATGTAGCGCTCGGGTATCTGGGAAACCATCTTCCCGTCCGGGCCGACCACATGGGACAGGCTGTCCCAGACGACCACGTCCTTGCCGGCGCTGGCCTCGATCTCGCGGGACGCTTCGACGTTGCCCTTGAGGGTCTGGATGACCGTGACCTTGTCGACCTTCTTGGGCTTCATGCCGCCGAGGTAGTCGAGGAGGATCGCGTCCTTCGCCTCCAGCACGATCTCCTGGTACTGGTTCGGGGGGATCTTGGCCAGGCGCGGGTACGCGTACCAGCGCAGCAGCGGCGCGAGGGCGGTGCAGAACACCGCGAAGGCGAGCAGGACGAGGCTGGCTCGGCGTCGCACGGTCGGCCTCCTCTACTGTCCGGGCGCGGCGGGCGCGGTGGTGAGCAGGGGTTTGGGCGAGGTCTTGCCTTCCGGCACGCCCATCGCCGTGATGGCGAAGACGATGGCCAGCGCGGCAGCCAGCCCGATGGCGGCGGCGACGAGTGCGCGCATGCCGGAGCCTCCGAGATCTGATACGGCGTCAGGGATGGGGCACCGTAGCAACGCGCGGGTGAGATGAGAACCGTTTGACTACGGAGTTTCCGCGGCCATTGGCTTCGCCGACGGGGAGGGGGACGCGGAGCCGCTCGGCGTCGGCTTGGGCTTCGGCTTGGGTGTGGTGGTGGGTGTGGGCTTGGCCGTCGGGGTGGGGGTGGGCTTCGGGGACGGTGTGGGCTTGGGCTTCGGGGTCGGAGTCGGAGTGGGCTTGGGCTTCGGGGTCGGGGTCGGCTTGGGCGTCGGGGTCGGTGTGGGGGTTGGCGTCGGCGTCGGCTTCGGTGTGGGGGTGGGCGTCGGGGTCGGCTTGGGGGTGGGCTTTGGCTTGGGCTTCGGCTTTGAGGGTGGGGTCGGCGTGTTCGGGACCTCGTAGGTGCCCTTGTCGTAGTACGCGAACCAGGACTTCACCGTCAGCAGGTATTCCGTCGACCGGTTGTAGGAGAGGATCGCCCGGTCCAGGTCGGCGCCCACCCGCAGGTCACGGCTGCCGGCGCACAGATAGCGCCCGGCCGCCAGTGCCGCGTCGTACACGTTGTTGGGGTTGCGGCGGCCGTCGCCGTCCGCGTCCTGACCCCAGGCCGCCCAGGTGGACGGGATGAACTGCATCGGCCCGACCGCCCGGTCGTGGACCGTGTCGCCGTCGTAGGCCCCGCCGTCCGTGTCGCTGATGTTCGCGAAGCCGTTGCCGTTCAGGACGGGGCCCAGGATCGGGGTCAGGGTGGTGCCCGCGGCGTCCACCCGGCCGCCGCGGGCCTGGCCCGACTCGACCTTGCCGATGCCCGCGAGGAGTTGCCAGCGCAGCCCGCACCCGGGGTCGGTCGCCGTGACCGTCTTCTCCGCCTTCCGGTAGGCGGCGAGGACGGTGGCGGGTATCCCCCGGGCCCCCTCCCCCACACCGGTGAGGACCACCGGCTGCGTCCGCGGCGCGCCGCCCGCCCCGCCCGCCGGTGCCGGGCTCGGCGTGAGCGTGGGCGTGGGTGTGGGGGCCGGGGCCGGGGCCGGCGGTGCGTCGTCCAGGACCACGGCCGGTGGTTCGGGGCTGACCAGCGGCGGGAGTTCGGTGAAGTAGGCGGAGTCGCCGCCGTAGCCGCCGCGGCCGTCGGCGGCGGGTACCGGTGGGGCCGCCGCCCGGGCGGTCCGCCCGGTGCCGCCGCCGGTCGCCTGGGATGCCGTCAGCACGGCGCCCACGAGTGCGGCGGCCACGGCGGCCACCCCGCCCCTGCGCAGCCCGCGCCCGAACCGAGCCGTCCTGGTCATAACGAACCCCTCCCCCTCGACTCCCCCTCGATGTCCGCGTGACCCTATGTCAGCAAGGCGCCAGAGGAAACGTTCTGGCCTGCGCGTTCACCGTTTTTCCACGAGTCGGGAACCGGCCCGCATACTGGGCGCGTCCGTCAAGAGGGAAAGAGGTTCCATGCCGTTCACTCTCAGCCATGCCGCTGCCGTACTGCCGGGAATCCGGCGGAACGGACACGGCCGGGGCCCCTTCCTGGCCTCGGCGTTGGTCATGGGATCGTTCGCGCCCGACATGACCTACTTCGCGGCGAGTGTGATCCCCGGAGCGATGGGGTTCGGCTCTGTGACCCACTCCCTGGCCGGGGTGCTGACGATCGATGCGGTCATCACGGCCGCGCTGGTCGGCAGCTGGCTGCTGTTGCGCGAGCCGATGACCGCCCTGCTGCCCGCCGCCTGGCGCGGGCGGGCGTACGCACTGCTGCGCGGGGCGCGGTGGCCGGGCGGACGTCCGCCGGTCCGGCTCGCCGCCGCCTTCTACCTCTCGGCGGTGACCGGTTCGCTGACGCATGTGGGGTGGGACGCCTTCACCCACCTCGACCGGTACGGGACGAACGCCCTGCCCTGGCTGTCCGGCTACTACGGGGGCTTCCCCCTCTATACGTATCTGCAGTACGGCAGTTCCGTGCTGGCGGCCGGCGCACTGCTGTGGTTCCTGGGCTCGGCACTGCGCCGGCTGCCGGCCGGGGCGGCACCCGCTTCGGTTCCGGTGGCGGGCCGGGCCGACCGGGTGGCCGCGCTCGTGCTGGTGGGCGGGAGCGTGGCGGCCGGGGTGACCTTCCGCGTGCTGCGCTGGTACACGCACTTCGACCGGATCCACACCCCGCTCGACATCGTCCCGACCGTCTGCTTCGGCGCGGGCAGCGGGCTGATGGCAGGGCTCGTGCTGTACGCCGCCCTGTTCCGGCTGCGCCACCGCGGGCGGGACCAGGACCAGGACCCGGGCCAACAGCACCCGGCCCGGGAGCGTACGCAGACGCCCGGGTCGCCCGCCCCCGCCGGCCGGCGGTAGGGGCGGGGCGCCCGGGCGTCCGTACGTCATCTCAGTGCGCGGCGGACTCCCAGTCCGCGCCCACGCCCACCGAGACGTCGAGCGGGGCGCGCAGGTCGACGGCGGCGGCCATCTCCCGGCGGACCAGCTTCTCGACCTTCGCCCGCTCGCCGGGGGCGATCTCCAGCACGATTTCGTCGTGCACCTGGAGCAGCATCCGGGACTTCAGCCCCGCCTCCGCCACGGCCTTGTCCACGCGGAGCATCGCCACCTTGACGATGTCGGCGGCGGTGCCCTGGATGGGGGCGTTCAGCGCCATCCGCTCGGCCGCCTCACGGCGCTGCCGGTTGTCGCTGTTGAGGTCGGGCAGGTACCGGCGGCGGCCGAAGACGGTGGCCGTGTAGCCGGTGGCGCGGGCCTCGTCGACCACGCGCTGGAGGTAGTCCCGGACCCCGCCGAACCGCTCGAAGAAGGTGTCCATCAAACCGCGCGCCTCGGCGGGCTCGATGTTCAGCTGCTGCGCGAGGCCGAAGGCGGACAGCCCGTACGCCAGGCCGTACGACATCGCCTTGATCTTGCGGCGCATTTCGGCGTCGACCGCGGACCGCTCCACGCCGAACACCTGGGAGGCGACGGTGGTGTGCAGGTCCTCCCCGGAGAGGAAGGCCTCGGTCAGGCCTTCGTCCTCGGAGAGGTGGGCCATGACGCGCAGCTCGATCTGGCTGTAGTCGGCGGTCATCAGGGACTCGAAGCCCTCGCCGACGACGAATCCGCGGCGGATGGCCCGGCCCTCGTCGGTGCGCACCGGCACGTTCTGCAGGTTGGGGTCGGTGGAGGACAGGCGTCCGGTCGCGGCCACGGTCTGGCTGAAGGTGGTGTGCACCCGGCCGTCCGCGGCGATCGTCTTGACCAGGCCCTCCACGGTGACCCGCAGCTTCGCCTGCTCCCGGTGCCTGAGCATGATCACCGGAAGTTCGTGGTCGGTCTGGGTGGCCAGCCAGGCCAGCGCGTCCGCGTCGGTGGTGTAACCGGTCTTGGTCTTCTTGGTCTTGGGCAGGTCCAGCTCGCCGAAGAAGACCTCCTGGAGCTGCTTGGGCGAGCCGAGGTTGAACTCGTGGCCCACCGCCGCGTGCGCCTCCTTCACCGCCTGCTGCACGGCGCCCGCGAACTGCTGCTCCATGGCCTCCAGGTGGTCGCGGTCGGCGGCGATGCCGTTCCGCTCCATCCGGGCCAGCAGCTCGGAGGTGGGCAGTTCCATGTCGTGGAGCAGGGCGGTGGCGCCGACCTCCTCCAGCTTCTCCGTGAAGGCCTCGCCCAGGTCCAGGACGGCGCGGGCCTGCGCCATCAGGGCCTCGGCCTCGGCGGTCTCGTCCGCACCGAAGGCCAGCTGGCCGTCGGCGGCCGGCGGCTGGAGCTCCCGGCCGAGGTATTCCACCGACAGCACGTCCAGGGCGAAGGAGCGGCGGCCCGGCTTGACCAGGTAGGCGGCGAGGGCGGTGTCCATGGTGACCCCGGCCAGGGCGGTCCAGCCGTGCTCCGGGAAGACGCGCCACAGGCTCTTCGCGTTGTGGACCACCTTCGGCCGGGAGGCGTCGGCGAGCCAGCCGGTGAAGGCCCGCTCGTCGGCCTCGTCCAGCTCGGCCGGCTGGAACCAGCAGGCCGCGCCGTCGGCGGCGGCCAGCGCGATCTCGGCGACGCTGCCGGTGCCCAGCATCCAGCTGTCCACCGTGGAGATCCCGAGCGGGCCGCCGGCGTGCGCCTCGAGCCAGGGCGCCAGCTCGCCCGCGGACAGCACGGACCCGTCCAGCTCCACCCCGGCGGCCGGCTCCGGCGCCGCCGCCTGCTCGGCGCCCGGGTCCACCGCCAGCAGCCGCTCGCGCAGCGAGGCGTTGCGGATCTCCAGCACGTCCAGCACCCCGGTCACGGCCGAGCGGTCGTACGGCAGCCGCTCCAGGTCGGCGGGGGTCCGGCCGAGCTCCACGTCCTTGACCATCTCGGTCAGGACCCGGTTCAGCTTCACCGCCTCCAGGTGGTCCCGGAGGTTCTGCCCGGCCTTGCCCTTGACCTCCTCGGCGCGCTCCACGAGCTCCGCGAAGGACCCGAACTGGTTGATCCACTTCGCCGCGGTCTTCTCGCCGACGCCCGGGATGCCGGGCAGGTTGTCGGACGGGTCCCCGCGCAGCGCCGCGAAGTCCGGGTACTGCTGCGGGGTCAGCCCGTACTTCTCCTCGACCTTCTCCGGGGTGAACCGGGTGAGCTCGGAGACGCCCTTGGTCGGGTACAGGACCGTGGTGTGCTCGGACACCAGCTGGAAGGAGTCCCGGTCGCCGGTGACGATCAGCACGTCAAAGCCGAGGGCCTCGGCCTGGGTGGCCAGCGTGGCGATGACGTCGTCGGCCTCGAAGCCGTCCACCGCGAACCGGGGCACGGCCATCGCGTCGAGCAGCTCGCCGATCAGCTCGACCTGCCCCTTGAACTCGTCGGGGGTCTTGGAGCGGTTCGCCTTGTACTCGGGGAACTCCGTCGAGCGCCAGGTCTTGCGGGACACGTCGAAGGCCACCGCGAAATGCGTGGGCGCCTCGTCGCGCAGCGTGTTCGCCAGCATCGACGCGAAGCCGTAGATGGCATTGGTCGGCTGGCCGCCCGCGGTGGTGAAATTCTCCGCGGGCAGCGCGAAGAACGCCCGGTACGCCAGGGAGTGCCCGTCCATGAGCATCAGGCGGGGGCGGTCCGCTGCGGTCGTCTGGTCGGTCTTCTTCGATGCTGAATCTGCCACGCCCCCGATCCTAGGCGCCCCCACCGACAATTCCTCCGTCGGCGATGTCCGCGGGGCGTGACAGGATCGGTGTCCACGACAGGACTGCTCAAAGGGGAGCGACATGGCCGCCAAGCCGCCCGCAGGTGATCCGGTACAGGACGCGCCGCAGGTCGCGCCGCCCCAGCATGCCGCGGCAGGCCTGCCCGCCATCGGCCACACCCTGAAGATCGCCCAGGCCCAGATGGGTGTGCGCCGGACCGCGCAGACCCTCCTCAAGGTCAACCAGAAGAACGGCTTCGACTGCCCCGGCTGCGCCTGGCCCGAGGGCGACAAGCGGCACACCGCGGAATTCTGCGAGAACGGCGCGAAGGCGGTCGCCGAGGAAGCCACGCTCCGCCGGGTCACCCCGGACTTCTTCGCCGCGCACCCGCTGGCCGACCTCTCAACCCGCTCCGGCTACTGGCTGGGCCAGCAGGGCCGGATCACCCAGCCGATGTACCTCCCCGCGGGCGCCGACCGGTACGAGGCGGTCACCTGGGAGCGGGCCTTCGAGATCATCGCGGAGGAGCTGACCGCCCTCGGCTCCCCCGACGAGGCCCTCTTCTACACCTCGGGCCGCACCAGCAACGAGGCCGCGTTCCTCTTCCAGCTCTTCGCCCGCGAGTTCGGCACCAACAACCTGCCGGACTGCTCCAACATGTGCCACGAGTCCTCGGGCTCCGCGCTCACCGAGACCATCGGCATCGGCAAGGGCAGCGTCTCCCTGGAGGACCTGCACCGCGCCGACCTGATCATCGTCGCCGGGCAGAACCCGGGCACCAACCACCCGCGCATGCTGTCCGCGCTGGAGCAGGCCAAGAACGCCGGCGCGAAGATCATCTCGGTGAATCCGCTGCCCGAGGCCGGCATGGAGCGCTTCAAGAACCCGCAGACCCCGCTGGGCATGCTCAAGGGCACCCCCCTCAACGACCTCTTCCTGCAGATCCGCATCGGCGGCGACCAGGCCCTCTTCCGCCTCCTGAACAAGCTCGTCATCGAGGCCGAGGGGGCCATGGACGAGGAGTTCATCCGGGAACACACCCACGGGTTCGAGGAGTTGGCAGCCGCCGCCAAGGACGCCGACTGGGCCGAGACCCTCACCGCCACCGGCCTGACCCGGCCCGAGATCGAACGCGCCCTGGCCATGATCCTCGCCTCCAAGCGGACCATCGTCTGCTGGGCCATGGGCCTCACCCAGCACAAGCACGGCGTCGCCACCATCCGCGAGGTCGTCAACCTGCTGCTGCTCCGCGGCAACATCGGCCGCCCCGGCGCCGGCGTCTGCCCGGTCCGCGGCCACTCCAACGTCCAGGGCGACCGCACCATGGGCATCTTCGAACGCCCCGCCCCCGCCTTCCTCGACGCCCTCGACCGGGAATTCGGCATCACCTCGCCCCGGCACCACGGCTACGACGTGGTCCGCTCCATCGAGGCCCTGCGCGACGGCAAGGCCAAGGTCCTCTTCGCGATGGGCGGCAACTTCGTCGGCGCCACCCCCGACACCGAGGTCACCGAGGCCGCGATCCGCCGCGCCGCCCTGACCGTGCACGTCTCCACCAAGCTGAACCGCTCGCACGCGGTCACCGGCCGGCGCGCCCTGATCCTGCCGACCCTGGGCCGTACCGACAAGGACGTACAGGCCTCCGGCAAGCAGTTCGTCACGGTCGAGGACTCCATGAGCATGGTCCATTCCTCCCGCGGCAACCTCACCCCCGCCTCCCCGCACCTGCTCTCCGAGCCGGCCATCGTCGCCCGGATGGCGCGCGCCGTCCTCGGCACCGCCTCCCGGACCCCCTGGGAGGAGTTCGAGCGGGACTACGCGGCCATCCGCGACCGGATCTCCCGGGTGGTCCCGGGCTTCGAGGACTTCAACACCAAGATCGCCCGCCCCGGCGGTTTCACCCTCCCGCACGCCCCGCGCGACGAGCGCCGCTTCCCGACGAAGACCGGCAAGGCGAACTTCACCGCCGCCCCCGTCGAGTACCCCGAGGTCCCCGAGGGCCGGCTGCTGCTCCAGACCCTGCGCAGCCACGACCAGTACAACACCACCATCTACGGGCTCGACGACCGCTACCGGGGCATCACCGGCGGTCGCCGGGTGGTCCTCGTCCACCCGGCCGACGCGGCCGAACTGGGCCTCGCCGACGGCTCGTACACCGATCTGGTGAGCGAGTGGAAGGACAGCGTGGAGCGGCGGGCGCCCGGCTTCCGGGTGGTGCACTACCCGACCGCCCGGGGCTGCGCGGCGGCGTACTACCCGGAGACCAACGTGCTGGTGCCGCTGGACTCGACAGCGGACGTCAGCAACACCCCGGCGAGCAAGTCCGTGATCATCCGCTTCGAACCGGCCGCCTCCAACCCCACCCCCGAGCAAGCGCTCGCTCAGTAGGCTGGTAAGAAGACTGCGTTAACGATCGTTGACGCAACCAGAAACGGAGACGGCCCATGGGCGAGCAGCACGCGGTGAAGTTCCCGCAGGAGGTCCTCGACGAGTACGCAGCCCTGGGCATCGACCTGCCCTCGCTGTTCTCGGCGGGCCACCTCGGCGAGCGGATGGACATCCGCATCCTGGAGGCCGCGCCCGAGCGCGTGGTCGGCACCATGCCGGTCGAGGGCAACACCCAGCCCTACGGCCTCCTGCACGGCGGCGCCTCCGCCGTACTCGCCGAGACCCTCGGCTCGGTCGGCGCCATGCTGCACGGCGGCCACACCAAGATCGCGGTCGGCGTGGACCTGAACTGCACCCACCACCGGGGCGCCCGCTCCGGCCTGGTCACCGGCACCGCCACGCCCGTCCACCGCGGACGCTCCACCGCCACGTACGAGATCGTCATCACCGACGAGCAGGACAAGCGGATCTGCACCGCCCGCCTCACCTGCCTGCTGCGCGACATCAACGAGTAACAGCCGGGAAACGAACGACTGTTGTCACCGCGCCGGTGGCGGTCTAGCGTGCCCGCATGGGTACGGGACCGGCACCGGCGCGGGGCTCGACGGCGGCCCGCGCGGCATGCGCGGCAGCCGCCCTCACCGTTCCCCCGACCGGCGGGCCCTGGGGATGAGCCACACAGGCAGCGGCGGCACGGGCGGCCCCGACGCGGGCGACGCAGGCAGCTCCGGCACGGGTGGCATCGGGCCGATCGAGCCCGGTGAGGGGACCGCGGAGCGGCTGGTCCCGCTCCCCCGTCCGCCCCGCGCCCTCGCCTTCCTGTCCCCCTCCCGCCGCCGCCTCGTCCTGCCGGTCGCCTTCGTCGCCGCCTCGGCCGGTGGGCTCGCCGGTTACCTCTGGGCCCGGCCCGCGCCCGCCCCGCCCGCCGAGCCGTTACCCCCGGCAGCACCCTCCCAGCGGGTCTCGCTCCGGTATGGGGACCCGGTGGCCGCGACCTCCGCCGACACCGCCTTCGCCTTCACCGTCCGTATCCGTACCTCCGGCGGGCCGCCCGTGACCGTGGAGGCCATCAGCCAGCCCTCCCGAGCACTGGGCGTGACGATCCGCCCCACCCTGCCCGTGGTCGTGGCCACCGGCGAGGCCCGGGAAGTGATCGTCGAGATTCGAGTGGCCGATTGCGTGCATGTAGCACGGAATTCCGGGCTCCCATTTCTGGAAGTAACCCTGAGTAATGAGCGCCAGAAAGAGGCGCACAGTTACATCCTCGGTGACCGGTATGCGGCGGACCTTTCCGCCGCCCTGACCACGGCGTGTCCCGCAGATCGAGACCGACCCCTACCCGAGAAGTCATGACCAAAACCCGCCAGACGCCTGGGATGTCAGGACTAAAACCAGCCGACACTCATGCCCGTCTCACTATGCAGACACGACGAACCGCCCGGAATTCCCCCGTTCCACCCCCACAGATCCGCTATGTATTACGCCGTGGCATAACAAGAGAGTCACATCATTGGCCTGAGCCCTCCATATCCTCCGGTCCGCCGCCTAGAGTCACGGCCAGTCACCGCGACCACCGGCGGATTCCTTCCAGTTCGGTTTCCCGCGATCGACTCGGTGCGTCCCAGGGGGGACGCCGTGCCTGGAAAGGACTGCTCGTGCGTCAACGTAAGCTCATTGCCGTGACCGCCGCACTCGCCGCGGGAGCCCTCACGCTCACCGCCTGTGGATCGCGCGACGAGGGCAACAAGGCCGGCGACAGCGCCGGCGACGTCACGGTCGTCATCGGCGTAGACGCCCCGCTGACCGGTGACCTCTCCGCCCTCGGCCTCGGCATCAAGAACTCCGCCGACCTCGCAGCCCGCACGGCCAACGAGAAGAAGTACGTCAAGGGCGTCACCTTCAAGATCGAGGCCCTCGACGACCAGGCGCAGGCCTCCTCCGGCCAGCAGAACGCCACCAAGCTCGTCGCCAACAAGGACGTCCTCGGCGTCGTCGGCCCGCTGAACTCCTCGGTCTCCGAGTCCATGCAGAAGGTCTTCGACGACGCGAAGCTGGCCCAGATCTCCCCGGCCAACACCAGCCCGTCCCTGACCCAGGGCCCCAAGTGGGCCGAGGGCCAGAAGACCCGCTCCTACAAGAGCTACTTCCGCACCGCCACCACGGACGCCATCCAGGGCCCGTTCGCGGCGCAGTACCTCTTCAACAAGGCGGGCAAGAAGAAGGTCTTCATCATCGATGACAAGAAGACCTACGGCGCAGGCCTCGCCGGCACCTTCAAGGGCGAGTTCACCAAGCTCGGCGGCGCCGTCGCCGGCGAGGGCCACATCGACCCGGAGAGCAAGGACTTCTCCGCGATCGTGACCCAGGTCAAGAGCTCCGGCGCCGACGTCGTCTACTACGGCGGCGAGTACCCGGCGGCCGGCCCGCTCAGCAAGCAGATCAAGGCGGCCGGCGCCAACATCCCGCTGGTCGGCGGCGACGGCATCTACGACAAGAAGTACGTCGAGCTGGCCGGCGCCGGCGCGGCCGGCGACCTCGCCACCTCCGTCGGTGCCCCGGTCGAGACCCTCCCCTCGGCCAAGGACTTCATCGCCAACTACGAGAAGGCCAACTTCAAGGACCCGTTCGCGGCCTACGGCGGCTACTCCTACGACTCCGCCTGGGCGGTCATCGAGGCCGTCAAGAAGGTCGTCGAAGGCAACGGCGGCAAGCTCCCCGACGGCGCCCGCGCCAAGGTCCTCGAGGCCGTCCAGGGCGTCTCCTTCGAGGGCGTGACCGGCAAGGTCTCCTTCGACGAGTTCGGCGACGCCACCAACAAGCAGCTCACCGTCTACAAGGTCGAGGGCACCGAGTGGAAGTCCGTCGAGTCCGGAACCTACGGCGGCTGACCCCCACCCGCTAGCCCACTGAGCGGCTGGCACCCCACCCACACCTGCCGCGCGGGGCGCGCAACATCAAGCGCCCCGCGCGGTGTCACATCCGTCGAAAGACTCGGAGGACTGCGGTGCACGAACTGCCGCAACAGCTGGTCAACGGCCTGCTACTGGGATCCATGTACGGGCTCGTCGCCATCGGCTACACGATGGTCTATGGCATCGTCCAGCTCATCAACTTCGCCCACGGCGAGATCTTCATGGTCGGAGGATTCGGAGCCCTCACGGTCTGGCTGATGCTTCCGGGCGGCACCACCATGTGGGTCGCACTGCCGCTCATGCTCATAGGCGCCATCATCGTCGCCACCCTCATAGCCGTCGGAGCAGAACGCTTCGCCTACCGGCCACTCCGCAGCGCGCCACGGCTCGCACCACTCATCACCGCCATCGGCCTCTCCATCGTCCTCCAGCAGGCCGTATGGGCCTGGTACCCCGACGCGCGGTCCTCCATCGTCTTCCCCGAGATCCCCGGCGGCCCCTTCCACCTCGGCAGCATCACCATCCAGACCGGTGACCTCTTCCTGCTGATCGCCGCCCCCATCTCCATGGCGTTCCTCGGCTTCTTCGTCAAGAAGACCCGCACCGGCCGCGGCATGCAGGCCACCGCCCAGGACCCGGACACCGCAAAGCTCATGGGCATCAACACCGACCGCATCATCACGGTCGCGTTCGCCCTCGGCGCGGCCTTCGCCGCCGTCGGAGCCGTCGCCTACGGCCTCAAGTACGGCGAGGTCAACTACCGGATGGGCTTCATCCTCGGCCTCAAGGCCTTCACCGCCGCCGTTCTCGGCGGCATCGGGAACATCTACGGCGCGATGATCGGCGGCCTGGTCCTCGGCCTCGCCGAGACCCTCACCACCGTCTACATCGACGAGATTCCCGGCATGTCGCAGCTCGGCGGACAGTCCTGGGGCAACACCTGGGCGTTCGTCCTCCTCATCCTCGTGCTCCTCTTCCGGCCACAAGGCCTGCTGGGTGAGCGCGTGGCGGACAGGGCGTGAGAACCATGACGACCATCACCGCGGACACCGCAAAGACCACCACGGCAGACGACAAGGGCTTCATCGGCATCCCCGAGAAGACGGCCCGCGCCCTCGCCACCGCAGGCGGCCTCCTCACCGTCGCCTCCTGCTTCCTCTCCTGGACGTGGACCGCCGCCTTCCCCGGCGACCTCACCGTCTACGGATACCCCGGCGGCCTCCAGTGGCTCGTCCTCGTCGGCGGCGCCCTCACCACCCTCTTCGGCCTCGCCTCCTACGGAGTCAAGGGCCTGGGCTGGCTCGCCCCCGCCGGCACCGACGCGGCCATCCGGCTCTCCGCCCTCGCCGCGTTCGCCACCGCCTGGTACACGATCATCGCCATCGTGCTCAAGCTCGGCGCCCTCGTCGACCTCGAGCCCGGCGGCGCCGTCGTCGCCCTCACCACCCTCATCACCCTCCTCGGCGCCCTCGCCCTGCCCTTCAAGCGCCCCGCGCTCGAAGCGGCCGACCCCGACGACGGCCCCTGGGACCAGTTCAAGCACGGCGCCGCCAACCGGTGGACCACCGCCAAGGCCGCCTTCGCCGCCGGCACCCCCACCCCGGCCCGCGCCCTCCCCGCCTCCGTCGAGATCCTGATCATCGCCGCCGTCCTGGCCTTCGGCCTCGGCGTCTTCACGTACGGCATCACCACCCCGTACCAGGAACTCTTCATCGGCTTCCTCATCACCGCAGGCTTCGGCTTCGCCGCCCTCAACAAGGCCGGCCTCGTCGCCCGCTTCACCACCCTCACCACCAAGCACCGCAACGTCGCCCTCATCGGCGCCTTCGTCGCGGCAGCCGCCTTCCCCCTCACCCAGACCGACGACCAGTACGCGACCCTCGGCGTCAACATCCTCATCTTCGCCACCGTCGCCCTCGGCCTGAACATCGTCGTCGGCCTCACCGGCCTCCTCGACCTCGGCTACGTCGCCTTCCTCGGCGTCGGCGCCTACACCGCGGCCCTGGTCTCCGGCTCCCCCAACTCCCCCTTCGGCGTGCACTTCCCCTTCTGGGCCGCACTCCTCATCGGCGCCGCCGCCTCCATGGTCTTCGGCGTCCTCATCGGCGCCCCCACCCTGCGCCTCCGCGGCGACTACCTGGCCATCGTCACCCTCGGCTTCGGAGAGATCTTCCGCATCTCGATGAACAACCTCGACGGTGTCTCCGGCCCCGACGTCACCAACGGCCCCAACGGCATCGCCGGCATCCCCAACATCAACCTCTTCGGCTTCGACTTCGGCGCCCCCCACACCCTCGCCGGATTCACCATCGGCCGCTTCGCCAACTACTTCCTGCTGATGCTCCTGATCACCCTCCTGGTGGTCCTGGTCTTCCGCCGGAGCGCCGAATCCCGCATCGGCCGCGCCTGGGTCGCCATCCGCGAAGACGAAACCGCCGCCGAAGCCATGGGCATCAACGGCTTCCGCGTCAAGCTCATCGCCTTCGCCCTCGGCGCCACCCTCGCCGGCTTCGCCGGAGCCGTCCAGGCACACGTCAACTACACGGTCACCCCCGACCAGTACGTGTTCGCCAACGCCGTCCCGCCGAACTCCGCCTTCCTGCTCGCCGCAGTCGTCCTCGGCGGCATGGGCACCATCTCCGGACCCCTCGTCGGCGGAGCACTGCTCTTCCTGCTCCCCAACAAGCTCCAGTCGCTCGGCGAGTTCCAGCTCCTCGCCTTCGGTATCGCGCTCGTCATCCTGATGCGCCTGCGCCCCGAGGGCCTCATCCCCAACCGGCGCAACCAGCTCGAGCTCCACAAGGACCTCGAAGCGCCCACAGTCCTCGGCAAGACAGGGGCCTGACCCATGACGACCACCACGACCGAAACGGTCCTGGACGCCCGCGGCGTCACCATGCGCTTCGGCGGCCTCACCGCCGTCAAGAACGTCGACCTCACCGTCAACAGCGGCGAGATCGTCGGCCTCATCGGCCCCAACGGCGCCGGCAAGACCACCTTCTTCAACTGCCTCACCGGCCTCTACATCCCCACCGAGGGCGAAGTCCGGTACAAGGGCACGGTCCTGCCCCCCAAGTCCTTCAAGGTCACCGCGGCCGGCATCGCCCGCACCTTCCAGAACATCCGTCTCTTCAACAACATGACGGTCCTGGAAAACGTGCTCGTCGGACGCCACACCCGCACCCGCGAAGGCCTCTGGTCCGCCCTCCTGCGCCTGCCCGGCTTCCACAAAGAAGAAGCCGCCAGCCGCGACAAGGCCATGGAGCTCCTCGACTTCATCGGCCTCGCCGACAAGGCCGAGCACCTCGCCCGCAACCTGCCGTACGGCGACCAGCGCAAGCTCGAAATCGCCCGCGCCCTCGCCAGCGACCCCGGCCTCATCCTCCTGGACGAGCCCACCGCCGGCATGAACCCGCAGGAAACCCGGGCCACCGAAGAACTCATCTTCGCCATCCGGGACCAGGGCATCGCCGTCCTCGTCATCGAGCACGACATGCGCTTCATCTTCAACCTCTGCGACCGCGTCGCCTGCCTCGTCCAGGGCGAAAAGCTCATCGAAGGCACCGCCACCGAGGTCCAGAGCGACGAGCGCGTCGTCGCCGCCTACCTCGGCGAACCCTTCGAAGGCGCCCCCGGCGCCGAAGAAGCCGCCGAGGTCGAAGCCGCGGAGATCGAAGCCGCCGAAGCCATCGCCGAGGAGTCCGCCCCCGCGGACACCGCGGACGACACCCCGGCGGACGCCCCGGCGGACACCGCGGCGGACAGCACCACCAGCACGGACGGAGAGGCCAAGTGACCGCACTCCTGGAGGTCGAGGACCTCCGCGTCGCCTACGGCAAGATCGAAGCCGTCAAGGGCATCTCCTTCAAGGTCGAAGCCGGCCAGGTCGTCACCCTCATCGGCACCAACGGCGCAGGCAAGACCACCACCCTGCGGACCCTCTCCGGCCTGATCAAGCCCAAGGGCGGCCAGATCAAGTTCAACGGCCGGTCCCTCAAGAAGGTCCCCGCCCACCAGATCGTCTCGCTCGGACTCGCCCACTCCCCCGAGGGGCGGCACATCTTCCCGCGCATGACGATCGAGGACAACCTGCTCCTCGGCGCCTTCCTCCGCAAGGACAAGGACGGCATCAACCGGGACGTCCAGCGCGCCTACGATCTCTTCCCGATCCTGGGCGAGCGCCGCAAGCAGGCGGCCGGCACCCTCTCGGGCGGCGAGCAGCAGATGCTGGCCATGGGCCGTGCGCTCATGTCCCAGCCGAAGCTGCTGATGCTCGACGAGCCCTCCATGGGCCTGTCCCCGCTGATGATGCAGAAGATCATGGCGACCATCAGCGAACTCAAGGCCTCCGGGACCACCATCCTGCTGGTCGAGCAGAACGCGCAGGCCGCGCTCTCGCTGGCCGACCAGGGCCACGTCATGGAGATCGGCAAGGTCGTCCTGTCCGGCCAGGGCCGCGACCTCCTCACCAACGAGGACGTCCGCAAGGCCTACCTCGGCGAGGACTGACCTCCCGCCGCCCAGGCCGCCGCACGACTGAGGCCCGGCTCCCTCGGGGGAGCCGGGCCTCGCGCGTTGCCCAAGGTCACCCCTTGGCGGCGTTCTTCTTCTCCTCGGCGTCCTCGATGACGGCCTCGGCCACCTGCTGCATGGACATCCGCCGGTCCATGGACGTCTTCTGGATCCACCGGAACGCGGCCGGCTCGGTCAGCCCGTACTGCGTCTGCAGCACGCTCTTCGCCCGGTCGACCAGCTTCCGCGTCTCCAGCCGCTGCGAGAGGTCGGCGACCTCCTTCTCCAGCGCCTTCAGCTCCGAGAACCGCGACACCGCCATCTCGATGGCGGGCACGACATCGCTCTTGCTGAACGGCTTCACCAGGTACGCCATGGCACCGGCGTCCCGGGCCCGCTCGACGAGGTCGCGCTGCGAGAACGCGGTGAGCATGAGGACGGGGGCGATGGACTCCTCGGCGATCTTCTCGGCCGCGGAGATCCCGTCGAGGACGGGCATCTTCACATCGAGGATCACCAGATCGGGCCGGTGCTCCCGCGCCAGCTCCACGGCCGTCTGCCCATCGCCGGCCTCACCGACGACGGAGTAGCCCTCCTCCTCCAGCATCTCCTTGAGGTCGAGCCGGATGAGCGCCTCGTCCTCGGCGATGACGACGCGGGTCGTCAGCGGGGGGACATGCGACTGGTCGGCGTCGGGCGTGGGGGTCTCGGGGGCGGTCACTCGGGCTCCTCGTTCAGGGCAGGTGCTGCTACATGAGCCTACCTAGCTCCTGTATGTTTGGAGCACGGAGGGTGTTGTGTACCCTTCGTTTCGAAGGGGCCCCGGTAGCCCAGCGGTAGAGGCCATGGATTCAAAACCCATACAGCGTCGGTTCGAATCCGACCCGGGGTACTTCTCCTTCGATTTCAAGGATCTGCGCCCGATTGGGGATCTTCACTCGTCACGGTGAACAGATCTTCGAGGCCCCCGCGTGAGAGCGAATCCCGGGCGAGCCTTCGAGCATGGAGCAGCACAATCCTTCGGTACGCGAGGAAGCCCTCGCCCTCCTCCGCCGAGGCGTCCCCAACCGCACGGTGGCCGAACGTCTCAACGTGCCTCGCGGCACGGTCGGGTGGTGGCGCCATCAGGACCGCAAGGCCCGCGGCGAAACGTACGTCCGGCCCCACGACTGCCCGAGGTGCACGGGCGGCGAGTTCGACCACGCCGCCTACGCGTACCTTCTCGGGCTGTACCTCGGCGACGGCCACATCATCTCGAAGCGGAAGCAGCACCACCTCTCCATCTACTGCACCCGCTCCTGGCCCGGCCTCGTCGACCAAGCCGAACGGGCGATGCATCGCGTGATGGCCATGCCTGCGGTGAACAGACGGATCAACAAGGGCTGCGTGGAGGTCAAGTCCTATACGCAGCACTGGACCTGCATGTTTCCGCAGCACGGGCCGGGCAAGAAGCACGAGCGGCGCATCGCGCTCGAGCCATGGCAGCAGGAGATCGTGGACGCCCACCCCTGGGAGTTCATCCGGGGGCTGATCCATTCCGACGGGTGTCGGATCACCAACTGGACCGTCCGCAACGGCAAGCGCTACGAGTACCCCCGGTACTTCTTCACCAACAAGTCCGACGACATCCGGAAGCTCTGCACGGACACGCTCACCGCGGTCGGCGTCCAGTGGACGGTCCTGGCCAGGGGTAGCGACCCCTTCAATGTGAGCGTCGCTCGCAAAGACTCGGTCGCCCTTATGGACACCCACGTCGGCCCCAAGCACTGAGCCCGGGGCCCGGATGGGTCAGCGGAGCGTGTCGCCGATGTGGTGGACGCGGACCAGGTTTGTGGAGCCGGGGACGCCGGGCGGGGAGCCGGCGGTGATGACGACCACGTCGCCCGGGACGCAGCGGCCGATCCGCAGGAGTTCCTCGTCGACCTGGGCGACCATCGCGTCGGTGGAGTCCACGTGCGGCCCGAGGAAGGTTTCCACGCCCCAAGTGAGGTTGAGCTGGGAGCGGGTGGCCGGCTCGGGGGTGAAGGCCAGGAGGGGGATCGGTGAGCGGTAGCGGGAGAGTCGGCGGACGGTGTCGCCGCTCTGGGTGAAGGCGACCAGGAATTTCGCGCCGAGGAAGTCGCCCATTTCGGCCGCGGCGCGGGCGACCGCCCCGCCCTGGGTCCGGGGCTTGTTCCGTTCGGTGAGCGGCGGGAGGCCCTTGGCGAGGATGTCCTCTTCGGCGGCGGCCACGATGCGGGACATGGTGCGGACGGTTTCGACGGGGTGTTTGCCGACGCTGGTTTCGCCCGAAAGCATGACGGCGTCGGTGCCGTCGATGATGGCGTTGGCGACGTCGGAGGCTTCGGCGCGGGTGGGGCGGGAGTTGTCGATCATCGAGTCGAGCATCTGGGTGGCGACGATGACGGGTTTGGCGTTGCGCTTGGCGAGCTTGATGGCGCGCTTTTGGACGATGGGGACGAGTTCGAGGGGCATTTCGACGCCGAGGTCGCCGCGGGCGACCATGATGCCGTCGAAGGCGGCGACGATCTCGTCGATGTTCTCGACGGCCTGGGGCTTTTCGATCTTGGCGATGACGGGGAGGCGGCGGCCTTCCTCGGCCATGATGCGGTGGACGTCGGTGATGTCGTCGGCGCTGCGTACGAAGGAGAGGGCGATCACGTCGGCGCCGGTGCGCAGGGCCCAGCGGAGGTCTTCGACGTCCTTGGTGGAGAGGGCGGGGACGGAGACGGCGACGCCGGGGAGGTTGAGGCCTTTGTGGTCGGAGACCATGCCGCCTTCGATGACGGTGGTGTGGACGCGGGGGCCTTCGATGGCGGTGACCTGGAGGGTGACGCGGCCGTCGTCGACGAGGATGCGTTCGCCGGTGGTGACGTCGTCGGCGAGGCCGTCGTAGGTGGTGCCGCAGATGTGGCGGTCGCCTTCGATGTCTTCGACGGTGATGGTGAACTCGTCGCCGCGTTCAAGGAGTACGGGGCCTTCGCGGAAGCGGCCGAGTCGGATCTTCGGGCCTTGAAGGTCGGCGAGGATGCCGACGCTGTGGCCGGTCTCGTCGGAGGCCTTTCGCACGCGCTGGTAGCGCTCCTCGTGTTCGGCGTAGGTGCCGTGGCTGAGGTTGAGGCGGGCGATGTCCATTCCGGCTTCGACCAGGGCCTTGATCTGGTCGTATGAGGCGGTGGCGGGGCCCAGGGTACATACGATTTTTGCTCGGCGCATGGGGCCGAGGGTATGCCCTACCGGGCGGTAGGAAATGGGGTGCGGGTGTCCGTCCAACAACCTTTGGGCGAAAGCTTGTTGACATGTATTGAATGGGCGCGGGGGTGCTCTGATGAGCACCCCCGGGCGGTGTGTCAGAGCTGTGGCGGGGTCATGGTGAAGCGGGCGTTGACCTGGGCGTAGACGGTCTGGCGCTGGGGTTCGAGGTCGAGCGGGGGTGCGGCGGCTTCTTCGGTGGCTCCGTAGGCCATGGAGCGGAGCATGCCGCCTTGGGCGGCCATGGCGACGGGGGCGGCGTTCTCGGCGCCGAGGTCGGCGAGTTCGACGAGGGCGGCGAGGCGGGCGCCGAGGGCTTCGGCGTATTCGCGGGCGCGTTGGACGGCTTCGAGGACGGCTTGGCGGCGGGCTTGGCCGTGGGCGGGCGAGTCGGGGCGCAGGGCCCACCAGGGGCCGTCGATGCGGGTGAGGTCGAGGTCGGCGAGGCGGGTGGTGAGTTCGCCGAGGGCGGTGAAGTCGTTGAGTTCGGCGGTGATGTGGACGCGTCCGTGGTAGGCGCGGATGCGTTCGCCGCGGCCGTGGCGGGTGAGTTCGGGGGTGATGGAGAAGGCTCCCGTTTCGAGCTTTTCCACGGGGTCGCCGTAGCTCTTGATGAGGTCGAGGACGGCGTTGTTGCGGCGGGTGAGGTCTTCGAGGGCGGTACGGCGGTCGGTGCCGCGGGCGCTGACGCTGATGCCGATGCGGGCGATTTCGGGGTCGACTTCGAGGTGGGCCTCGCCGCGGACGGCGACGCGGGGCACTTCGGGGGTTCCGTAGGGCTGGGCGGGCGCTGCGTCTGAGGTCATGAACATCACTCTCGCACTGTCACTCGTTGGGGGGCAGAATCTACGCGCGTTGTTCAGTGTTCACGCCTCAAAGGGGAGATGGCATGGCGTTCGATCGCAGGACGTTTCTGGGGACCACGGCCGCCACGGGTGCGGCCGTTGCGCTGGCGGGGGGCGCGGCTGCGCCGGCTGCCGCTGCCGCCACCGCGCACGGTGGCAGGCCGCCGCGGAGGTACTCGTTCACGGTGATGGGTACGACCGATCTGCACGGGAATGTCTTCAACTGGGACTACTTCACGGACAAAGAGTTCGACGACAAGGCGCACAACGACGTCGGTCTGGCGAAGATCTCGACGCTGGTGGAGCAGGTGCGTGCGGAGAAGGGGCGGCGGAATACGCTGCTGATCGATGCGGGTGACACGATCCAGGGCACCCAGTTGTCGTACTACTACGCGAAGGTGGATCCGATCACGGCGCGGCGTGGTCCGGTGCATCCGATGGCGCAGGCGATGAATGCGATCGGCTATGACGCGGCGGCGTTGGGGAACCACGAGTTCAATTACGGCATTCCGGTGTTGCGGAAGTTCGAGGAGCAGTGTGATTTCCCGCTGCTGGGGGCGAATGCGCTGGATGCGAAGACGGCGCGGCCGGCGTTTCCGCCGTACAGCATGCACCGGCTGCGGACGCCGTGCGGGCGGGATGTGAAGGTGGCGGTGCTGGGTCTGACGAATCCGGGGATTGCGATCTGGGACAAGGCGAATGTTCAGGGGAAGATGACTTTCCCGGGGCTGGAGGAGCAGGCGGCGAAGTATGTGCCGCGGCTTCGGTCGCTGGGCGCTGATGTGGTGATCGTGTCGGCGCATTCGGGTTCGAGCGGGACGTCTTCGTACGGGGATCAGCTGCCGTATGTGGAGAATGCGGCGGGTCTGGTCGCGGAGCAGGTGCCGGGGATCGACGCGATCCTGGTGGGGCATGCGCACACGGAGATTCCCGAGTACCGGGTGAAGAACAAGGCGACGGGCAAGGATGTGGTGCTGTCGGAGCCGTTGAAGTGGGGGCAGCGGCTGACGCTGTTCGATTTCGAGCTGGTGTGGTCGCAGGGCCGGTGGACGGTGGAGCGGGTGTCGGCGAAGGTGCTGAACTCGAACACGGTCGCGGAGGACCCGAAGATCACGCGGTTGTTGTCGGACGAGCACCACAAGGTGGTGGCGTACGTGAACCAGGTGATCGGGACGTCCACGCAGGCGATGGTGTCGGCCGAGGGTCCGGTCAAGGACGTGGCGATCATCGATCTGATCAACCATGTGCAGGCGGAGACGGTGAAGGGGGCGCTGGCCGGTTCGGAGTGGGCGGCGCTGCCGGTGCTGTCGCAGGCGTCGTGTTTCTCGCGGACGGCGGCGATTCCGGCGGGGCAGGTGACGATCCGGGATGCGGCGGGCCTGTATCCGTTCGAGAACACGCTGGAGGCGCGGCTGCTGACGGGTGCCCAGCTGAAGGACTATCTGGAGTATTCGGCTCGGTATTTCGTGCGGACGGCGCCGGATGTTCCGGTGGATCCGGCGAAGCTGACGAACGCGGAGGGCACGCCGGACTACAACTATGACGCGGTGTACGGGCTGACGTACGAGATCGACATTGCGCAGCCGGTGGGGTCGCGGATCACCGGGTTGTCGTTCCGGGGCGGTCCGGTGGATCCGGCGGCGCAGTTCGTGCTGGCGGTGAACAACTACCGGGCGTCCGGTGGCGGGGCGTTCCCGCATGTGGCGGGGGCCCGGCAGTTGTGGGCGAACTCGGATGAAATCCGTAACACGATCATTCAGTGGGTGAAGGCGAAGGGGACGGTGGATCCGGCGCAGTTCGCTTCGGTGGACTGGCGGCTGACGCGGGCCGGGGTGCCGGTCTTCTAGGTCCTGTCGGTCCTGTCGGTTCTGTCCGTCCGGGATCAGAAGTGTTCGACGAGTGGGAGCAGTTCGCCGGCTGCCGGTGGGCGGTGCTGTTCCCGCTGGTCGAGGCCGAAGGTGGTGAAGGCGGTGCGGGCCGGCTGGGGGTAGGGGTCTTTGCCGGTGAGGGTGTTGAGGATGGCTGCGCTGCGCCAGGCGGCGAGGCCGAGGTCGGGGGCGCCGACGCCGTGGGTGTGGCGTTCGCCGTTCTGGACGAAGACGGATCCGGTGACGGCGGGGTCGAGGATCATGCGGTGGTTGCGATCGATGCGGGGGCGGTCGGCGGAGTCCCTGCGGAGGTAGGGGTCGAGGCCGGCCAGCAGCGGGCTGAGCGGTCGTTCCCGGTAGCCGGTGGCGAGGACCACGGCGTCGGTGGTGAGCCGGGAGCGGGTGCCCTGCTGGGTGTGTTCGAGGTGGAGTTCGACCTTGGTGGTGGCGAGGCGGCCGGCGGTGCGGACGGTGACGCCGGGGGTGAGGACGGCGTCGGGCCAACCGCCGTGGAGGGTGCGGCGGTAGAGCTCCTCGTGGATGGCGGCGATGGTGTCGGCGTCGATGCCCTTGTGGAGTTGCCATTGGGCGGGGACGAGCTGGTCGCGGACGGGTTCGGGGAGGGCGTGGAAGTAGTGGGTGTAGTCGGGGGTGAAGTGTTCGAGGCCGAGCTTGGAGTACTCCATGGGGGCGAAGGAGGGGGTGCGGGCGAGCCAGGTGAGGCGTTCGCGGCCGGCGGGGCGGGAGCGGAGCAGGTCGAGGAAGATCTCGGCGCCGGACTGGCCTGATCCGATGACGGTGACGTGTTCGGCGCCGAGGATGCGGGCGCGGTTGTCGAGGTATTCGGCGGAGTGGATGACGGGGACGGTGGGGGCTTCGGCGAGGGGGCGGAGCGGCTCGGGGATGTAGGGGGCGGTGCCGACTCCGAGGGCGAGGTGGCGGGTGTGGGTGCGGCCGAGGGCTTCGGCTTCGCCGTCGGCGTCGAGTTGGGTGAAGTCGACTTCGAAGACGTCGTGTTCGGGGTTCCAGCGGACGGCGTCGACCTGGTGGCCGAAGTGGAGTCCGGGGAGCCGGTCGGCGACCCAGCGGCAGTAGGCGTCGTATTCGGCGCGCTGGATGTGGAAGTGCTCGGCGAAGTAGAAGGGGAAGAGGCGTTCCTTGTGCTTCAGGTAGTTGAGGAAGGTCCAGGGGCTGGTGGGGTCGGCGAGGGTGACGAGGTCGGCGAGGAAGGGGACCTGGAGGGTGGCTCCGTCGATGAGGAGTCCGGGGTGCCAGCGGAAGTGGCGGGACTGGTCGTAGAAGGCGGTGTCGAGGCCGCTGCCTGACCATTCGCGCTGCTGGAGGCCGTGGGCGAGGGCGGCGAGGGAGAGGTTGAAAGGGCCGATGCCGATTCCGACGAGGTCGTGGGGTGCATCGAGCTGGGCGGTCATCGGTGGGTACCTTCCGCTTCCGGGACGTGTCCCAGGACGCGCACCAGCGTGTCCAGGTCCGCTGCCGTGGTGTGGGGGTTGAGGAGGGTGGCCTTGAGCCAGAGGCGGCCGTCGGCGGTGGCCCGGCCGAGGACGGCGTGGCCGCCGTGGAGGAGGCTGCGGCGGAGGGCGGCGAGGTCTTCGTCGCGGGCGCCGGCGGGCCGGAAGAGGACGGTGCTGAGGGTGGGCGCCGAGTGGAGTTCGAAGCGGGGGTCGGCTTCGAGGAGTCGGGCGAGCCGGCGGGCGGCTTCGAGGGTGCTGTCGATGAGCTGGGCGAGGCCGTTCCGGCCGAGGGCGCGGAAGGTGGCCGCGATCTTGAGGGCGTCGGCGCGGCGGGTGGTGCGCAGGGAGCGGCCGAGGAGGTCGGGGAGGCCGGCTTCGGTGTCGTCGGTGGCGTTGAGGTAGTCGGCCTGGTGGGCGAGGGGGGCGAGGAGTGTGTCCTCGGGGACCGCGAGGAGTCCGGCGGCGATCGGCTGCCAGCCGAGTTTGTGCAGGTCGAGGGTGAGCGAGCGGGCGCGTTCGATGCCGTGCAGGGGGGTGCGGTGGCGGGGGTCCGAGCTGAGGGCGAGGGCTCCGCCGTATGCGGCGTCGATGTGGAGGTCGGCGTGGTGCCGGTCGCATACGTCGGCGAGGGCGTCGAGGGGGTCGATGAGGCCGGCGTCGGTGGTGCCGGCGGTGGCGGTGACGAGGGTGGGGCCGGGGTGGCCGGCGAGGGCCTGCTCGGTGAGGGCCCGGTCGAGGGTGGCGGGGTCGAGGATGCCGGTGGGGGTGGGGAGGGTGCGGGGGGTGGGGAGGCCGAGGAGCCAGGCGGCGCGGGGGATGGAGTGGTGGGCGTTGGCGCCGTGCAGCACGGTGAGGGCGGGGCCGTGGCGTTCCCGGGCGAGGAGCAGGGCGAGCTGGTTGGACTCGGTGCCGCCGGTGGTGAGGAGGGCGTCGGCGGTGGGGTGGCCGGGGTAGAGGGCGGCGGCGAGGGCGCGGGTGAGGCGGGCTTCCAGGGTGGAGGCGGCGGGGGCCTGGTCCCAGGAGTCGAGGGAGGCGTTGAGGACGGAGGCGGCGAGGTCCGCGGCGGCGGCGAGGGCGAGGGGCGGGGTGTGCAGGTGGGCTGCGCAGAGGGGGTCGGCGGGGTCGGCGGAGCCGGCGGCGAGGGCGTGGACGAGGGTGCTGAGGGCTTCGGCGGTGCCGGTGCCGGTGGTGGGGAGCGGGTCGCCGAGCGCGGCGATGCGGTCGGTGACGGCTTGGGGGCCGCCGGCGGGGAGGGGGCCGTGGCGGTCGCGGGCGCCGGCGTGGAGGGCGTCGAGGACGGTGTCGAGGAGGGGGCGCAGGGCGGCAGGGCCTTGGGCTCCGCCGGCGAGGGGTGGGAGCGGGCCGTTGTGCGCTGGCATGGGGTCGTCCTCGGGGGCGGGCGGGGTGGGGTGGGGGCCCCGTTTGGTGCAACGAGTGGGTGGGGGTGGAGGTAACCGCGGGTTCCGGCCATCCGGTCGGCCCCGGCGGGGGTCCCGCTGCGCGGAGCCCTCCCCCACCCCGCCCCTTCCCGAAACCGGGGACTCCGCCCCCGGCCCCCCGAACCGCCAGGGCTCCGCCCGGCGGCCCTTACCGGGGCACACCCCGGGCCTGTGCCGGGGCGCGCCCCGGTGGCCCACCCCGGGCTCCGCCCGGAACCGACACGGGGCTCCGCCCCGCACCCCGGTGCGCGCCCGGCCCCCGCCCGGTGGCCCACCCCGGGCTCCGCCCGGAAACCCAATGCGGGGCTTCGCCCCCCGACCTCGGTGGGCACCTGGCGGCCCTTACCGGGGCTCCGCCCCGGGCCTGTGCCCGGGCTCCGCCCGGAACCGATGCGGGGCTCCGCCCCGGACCCCGGTGGGTGCTCGGGCTTCCGCCCAGCGCCCTTTCCGGGGGCTCCGCCCGGGGCCTGTCCCGAGCTTCGCCCGGAAACCCGATGGGGGCTCGGCCCCCGACCCCGGTGGGCGCCCGGCAGCCTTACCGGGGCGCGCCCGCCCCGGGCCAGCGCCGGGGCTCCGCCCGGCGGCCCACCCCGGGCTCCGCCCGGAACCGATACGGGGCTCCGCCCCGGACCCCGCGGGCTGCCCGGGCTCCGGCCCGCAGCCCTCGCAGGAGGCGGGCCCCGCCCCGGGCCAGCGCCCGGCCCCCGCCTGGCGGCCCGTGCCGGGCTCCGCCCGGGACCGATGCGGGGCTCCGCCCCGGGCCCCGCGGGTTGCACGGGCTGCGCCCGGCAAGCCTTCTGGGGCTTCGCCCCGGAACCGAGAGCGGGGCTTCGCCCCGGCCCCCCCCCCCAGGGGTCAGCGGCGGGTACGCATGGCGCGGGTGAGGTCGTCCAGGTGGTCGGTGAGTTTGCGGCGGAGGAGGGGGAGGACGTCGTCCTGCTTCAGGCAGGTGCGGGCCAGCTGGAGGTTGTCCTCGTCGATGGCGTATGCCGGGAACGCGTGGCGGCCCGCCGCTTCGGCGATGGCGGGGCCGCGGCGGGCGGCGAGGGCGACCGCGTCGGGGTAGAAGCGGGGGACGTAGGAGCGGACGAGGTCGGACTGTTCGGGCTGCCAGAAGCCCTGGGCGGTGGCGGCGAACAGGTAGTTGGACAGGGTGTCGTCGTGGAACATGCGGTTCCAGGCGGCGGCCTTGGCCGCCTCGTCGGGCAGGGCGGCCCGGCAGCGGGCCGCGCCTTCCTGGCCGGTGGCGCTGGGGTCGGCGGCGAGGGCTTCGGCGATGTCGGGTTCGCCGATCGCGCCGAGGACGGCGAGCCGGGCGAGGATGCGCCAGCGCAGCTCGGGGTCGAGTTCGGGGCCGCCGGTGACGGTGCCGTCGGCCAGCCAGGCGGCGATGGTGTCGGGCTGGGTGGCGCTGTCGATGAAGGTGCGGACCGCGGCGAGGCGGAGCCCCGGTTCGGTGCCGGAGGTGGTGGCCGTGCTGGTCCAGTCCTCCGAGGTCAGGCCTTCCGTACGGCGGATCAGGGCGCGGGCGATGGAAGTGATGAGGGTCAGCGCCGCCGGGCGGTCGGTGGCGGGGAGGTAGCGGTCGGCGATCTGGGTGCGGGCGAAGCCGAGGACGCCCTGGACGATGGCGAGGTCGGTCTCCGCCGGGAGGTGCGCGTGGGCGGTCTCCAGGTAGGCGGCGGGGTCGAGTTCGCCGTCGCGGACCATGTCACGGAGGGCGTTCCACACGACGGCGCGGGTGAGCGGGTCGGGGATGGCCGAGAGCGAGCGCAGGGCCGTTTCTGCGGAGGTCTCGTCGAAGCGGATCTTGGCGTAGCCGAGGTCGCCGTCGTTGAGGAGGAGGAGTGCGGGGCGGGGTCCGGCGGCGGAGATGATCTCGTCGGAGGGGACGTCGAGGTCGAGGTGCTCGCGGAGTTCCAGCCTGGCGTCGGGGGTGCGGTCGTACAGGCCGGCGGTGATGCGGTGCGGCCGGCTGCCGTTGCGGTCGACGGTGAGGGTCCAGCCTCCGGTGCTCTCCTGGACCCGGGGGGTGAGGGTGTCGATGCCGGTGGTGCGGAGCCAGGTCTCGGCCCAGGCGTGGACGTCGCGGTCGGTGTGGGCGGCCAGCGAGTCGACGAAGTCGGCGAGGGAGGCGTTGGCGAATTTGTGGCGGGCGAAGTGGGTGTTGATGCCGGCCAGGAAGTCCTTCTCGCCGAGCCAGGCGACGAGCTGGCGGAGCGCGGAGGCGCCCTTGGCGTAGGAGATGCCGTCGAAGTTGAGGAGGGCGGCGGCGGTGTCGGGGACTCCGTCGGGGTCGGGGGCGACGGGGTGGGTGGAGGGCCGCTGGTCGGCGTCGTATCCCCAGGCCTTGCGGGTGATGCCGAATTCGGTCCAGGCGCCGGTGAAGCGGGTGGCTTCGGCGGCGGTCTGGTAGCCCATGTATTCGGCGAAGGACTCGTTCAGCCAGATGTCGTCCCACCAGCGGAGGGTGACGAGGTCGCCGAACCACATGTGGGCCATTTCGTGGGAGATGACCATGGCGCGGGTCTGGCGCTCGGTGTCGGTGACGGCCGAGCGGAAGATGAACTCGTCGCGGAAGGTGACGAGGCCGGGGTTTTCCATGGCGCCGGCGTTGAATTCGGGGACGAAGGCCTGGTCGTAGGAGTCGAAGGGGTAGGGCTCGGTGAATTTCTGCTGGTAGCGGTCGAAGCAGGCCTTGGTGACGGTGAGGATTTCCTCGGCGTCGGTGTCCAGGTGGGGGGCCAGGGACTGGCGGCAGTGGATGCCGAAGGGCAGTCCGGCGTGTTCGGTGGTCACCGAGTGCCAGGGGCCGGCGGCGACGGCGGCCAGGTAGGTGGAGATGACGGGGGTGGCGGCGGACTGCCAGATGCCGGCGCCGTCGGTGTCGCGGGTGCCGGTGTGTTCGGTGATGCCGTTGGCGAGGACGGTCCAGCCGGCCGGGGCGGTGACGGTGAACTCGAAGACGGCCTTGAGGTCGGGCTGGTCGAAGGCGGCGAACACGCGCTGGACGTCGTCCATGAACATCTGGGTGTAGACGTACGTCCGGTCGTCCGCCGGGTCGGTGAAGCGGTGCATGCCCTCGCCGGTGTGCGAGTAGCGCATGCGGGTGTCGACGCGCAGCTCGTGCGGGCCCTCGGTGAGGCCGGTGAGGGGCAGCCGGTTGTCGGTGAGGGTCGCCGGGTCGACGGGGTTGCCGTCGAGGGTGGCGGAGCGCAGCTCTTCGGGTTTCAGTTCGACGAAGGTGTCGCCCGCTGCGCGTGTGGTGAAGCGGATGACGGTGGTGGAGTCGAAGGTCGTGTCTCCGCCGGTCAGGTCGAGGGTGACCGTGTAGCGGTGGACGTCGAGGAGCTGAGCACGGTGGTGCGCTTCGTTGCGCGTCAGTACGGGCATGGGGCCCATGCTGCCCGACGGAGCGGCCGGGCCACAGGGGCCTCCGGACGCCTTATTCTTCGCCCGCAGCGATCGTCTCGTGGTGGCGGATGACCTCGGCGATGATGAAGTTCAGGAGCTTCTCGGCGAAGGCCGGGTCGAGTTTGGCGTTCTCGGCGAGCTGGCGCAGCCGGGCGATCTGGCGGGCCTCGCGGCCGGGGTCGGCGGGGGGCAGCTGGTGCCGGGCCTTGAGGTGGCCGACCTGCTGGGTGCACTTGAAGCGTTCGGCGAGCATGTAGACCACGGCCGCGTCGATGTTGTCGATGCTGTCCCGGAGGCGGGCCAGTTCGGCGACCACCTCGGGGGCGGTCAGGTCCTCGGCGGTGAGGGCCTCGGCAATCACGTCGTCGCTGCTGTTCATGGTTCCCGAGCTTACGTGGCCGGGCCGGGGGGTTTCGTGTCCGGCCGGTCTGTGAGACGGCTTCCTCGAGCGGTGGGCGAGGCGGGCTCTTGGCCGGTCAGGGCCGTCCGGGGCGGCTGTCCCCGTGGTCGTCCGTACGGGCGTCCCGGCGGTCAGGTGAGTGGGAGGACGGCCGTGACCGTCCAGCCGCCTTCGGGGGTCGGGCCGGCCGTGAGGGAGCCGCCCATGGCCTCGGCGCGTTCGGTCATGCCTGCCAGGCCGTAGCCGCCGCCGCGGGCCTGGTCGGAGAGGCGGGCCGGGCGACCGCCGTCGTCGGCGATGCGTACCTCCAGGCCGGCCGGGACGGTGCGCAGGCCGATCCGGACGGCGGTGGCGGTGGCGGCGTGCTTGGCGATGTTGGTGAGGGCTTCGAGGACGATGCGGTGGGCGGTGGCGGCGACCTCGGCGGGCAGTCGGGCGTCCAGGCCGTTCTCGATGGAGAGGACCACGGGCGGGCCGGTGGCGGAGAACCGTTCGGCGAGCTCGCGGAGCTCCTGGAGGCCGGCGACGGGGGCGGTGCCGGCCGGGCCCTCCTCTTCGCGGAGGACCTTGACCAGGCGGCGCATGGAGCCGAGTGCCTCGTCTCCGGCCCGTTCGATGCGGGCGAAGATCGCGTCGGCGCGGGCGGGGTCCGGGTCGGCGGCCACCTGGGTGAAGCGGGCGGCGCGGGCCTCGACGACGATGCCGGTGACGTGGTGGGCGACCAGGTCGTGGAGCTCGCGGGCCAGCTCCAGGCGTTCGGCGGTGCGTACGGCGTGGAGATCGCGGACGCGCTGGGCGGCCTGGAGCCGCAGGAGGAGGGAGTAGCCGCCGACGACCACGGTGAGGACGGAGAAGAGGAGGGAGAAGCGGCCGGGGTCGACGTCGCGGACGGGTACGGCCATGCAGCCGAGGCCGAGGAGCGGGCCGAGGACGGCGGCGGTGCGGGTGGGGGCGCGCAGCAGGACTCCGCTGAGGAGGACGAGGAGGGCGACGGCCTCGCCGATGCCCCAGACCACGATGGGGCGGTTGGTGAGGATGAGGGTGAGGGTGGTGGTCCAGGTGACGGCGGCGGCGAAGGCGGCCCGGCGGATCAGGGACAGCCCCGGCCAGGGAACGGCGCTGAGGCAGACGAGGAGGCCGGAGGTCCAGACGACGGCGTGGGGGAAGGTCGGCTGGCGGGCGAGGAGGATGCCTTCGAGGGTGACCAGGCCGAGGAGGACCGCGGTGAGGGCGACGCGGGCGCACGTGGCGGCGCGGGGGTGGCGTCGGGCCCAGCCGGCGAGGGGGCTCATGGGATCGCGGGGCTCAGCGGGCTGATCGGGTTCATCGGGCTCATGGGGCTCATGGGCTCAGAGGGTGGTCGCGGCCAGGCCGCTCTCCCAGGCCCAGGCGGCGATCTCGACGCGGTTGCGGGCGCCGAGTTTGACCTGCACGTTGGCCAGGTGGGTCTTGACGGTGGAGAGCGAGACGTACAGCTCCCCGGCGATCTCGGCGTTGGTGAGGCCGCGGGCGAGGCAGCGTACGACCTCGCGCTCGCGTTCCGTGAGGGGTTCGGCGGGGTGTCGGGCGGCGGCGGCCGGAGTGCGGGGGGCCATCTCGCGGAGCAGGCGGACGGTGATGGCCGGTGACACCAGGGAGTCGCCGACGGCGGCGGCCCGGACCGCTTCAACCAGCATGGCCGGGCTGGCGTCCTTCAGGAGGAAGCCGGAGGCTCCGCCGTGGAGCGCCGCGTGGACGTACTCGTCGAGGTCGAAGGTGGTGACGATGACGATGCGGGGTGTGCTGCTGCGGCCGGCGAGGCGGCGGGTGACTTCGAGGCCGTCCAGTTTCGGCATGCGGATGTCGAGGAGGAGGACGTCCGGCCGGTGTTCCTCGACGGCGGCGAGAGCGGCCTCGCCGTCCACGACGTCGGCGAGGACGGTGATGTCGGGCTGGCTCTCCAGGATCATCCGGAAGCCGGTTCTGACCATGGCCTGGTCGTCCGCGATGACCACGCTGATCGTCATGCGCTGCCTGCCCCACTGTCGCCCGGTGCCTCTGGATCCTTCGGATCCTTCCCATGGGACCGGGCCTGGGTGTGGCCCGCAACCGCGGAGCGGGATGCCTCGTCTTTCCGGCCGGTCCGGGACCGGTCGGAAAGACGAGGCGGGTGTGCCGTTACAGCGTGGCCGCGGCGTTCTTGATGGCGGTGGCGAAGGTGGACACCTCGGTGTAGACGCCGGGGTAGTCGGGGCGGGCGCAGCCGATGCCCCAGCTGACGATGCCGACCTGGATCCAGGCGCCGGCGTTGTCGCGGCGGAACATGGGGCCGCCGGAGTCGCCCTGGCAGGTGTCGACGCCGCCCTGGTCGAGCAGGCCGGCGCAGATCTCCTCGCCGGGGATGATGTCGCCGCTGTAGGCGGCCTGGCAGTCGGCGTCGGAGACGAAGGGCACGGTGGCCTTCAACAGGTAGCGCTGCTGGCCGCCGCCCTCGCGGGCAGCTCCCCAGCCGGCGACGGTGAAGGTGCCGTTGTTGTACTGGGTGGTCTCGGCGATCTTGAGGGTGGGCAGGTTGATCGGCTGGGCGAGTTTGATGAGGGCCCAGTCCTTGCCGGAGCCGTTGTAGCCGGGGGCGCGGAGCACCTTGGTGGACTTGACCTTGATGGCGCTCCCGCTGTTGAGGTCCACGACGCCGGCGGTGGCGGTGATGGAGGTGTTGTTGCCGCTGGCGCCGACGCAGTGGGCTGCGGTGAGGACGATCTGCTGGGTGTAGAGGGCGCCGCCACAGCCCATGGAGAGGCGGACCATGAAGGGGAACTCGCCCTGGGCGGCGCGGGTGCCGCCGACGACCGGGGCGGTACCGGCGCTGGCGGTGCCGGGCTGGAGGCTGACGGCGGCCAGGGCTATGGCGCCGGCGGCGAGGGAACGCTTGAGGAAGCGGGTGTAGGACACGGTGAACACGCTGCCTTTCGTGGGGGGTTGGGCCGTGCGGTTCGTGCGTGTGCACGTCATCGGGTGAATGACGTTTCTGACGGGTCCATGTCACAACAACCGGCGGTGCGCCAACAAGACGGTGTTTTTGGCCAATCTCCGGCAAGGTTTCCGGTCCGGGGGGCGGCATGACGCAGAACCGCGGGCGGAACAGCCCTGTCGAGCACGGGTTTCCGCATCTGGCGACCGTCCGGGCGGCCCTCACCGCCCTGCACCGGCGGCTGTCCCGGGACGGCATCCAGGCCTACGCCACCGGATTCGCCCCGGCCGACGCCGCCTTCACCGACTCCGACGACCTGTACCTGGGCGCCCAGCGGGTGGCCGCCGCGGTCGTCCGCCACCTGCAGCTGCCCGATGCCCGGATGGTCATCGCCTACCGGTCCATGGCGGAGGCCGCCACCGTCGAACTCACCGCCGGCCCCGAGTACTTCATCGAGGTCAACGACCGGTTCCGGACCCACCGGCGGGATCTCGCCGCGGCCCTCGCCCACGAGGTCACCCACGTGCTGCTGCACCGGCTGGGCCTGCACTTCCCCGGCACCGGCACCGGCACCGGCGCCGACGCCGACGCCGATGGCACCCCGGCCGACGAGATCCTCACCGACACCGCCGCCGCCTACCTGGGGGCCGGCTGGCTGCTGCTCGACGCCTACCGGGAGGACGCCCTCGGCCACCAGAAGCTCGGCTACCTCACCCCGGAGGAGTTCGGGTACGTCCTCGCCAAGCGGGCCGCGTTCTTCGGGCCCGCCGCCGACCCGTCCGTGCTGTTCACCAGCCCGCAGGCGTACGAGGCGTACGTCCGCGGAGCCGCCCTCGCGCGGCGGGACCGGCAGCGGCCCCCGCTGGCCGCGGCCGGCCCGGTGGCGCGCCGGCGGTACGCGCGGGCCCGGCGGGCCGGGGCGGCGGCAGCCCCGGATGGGGCGCCGTACCGCTTCGAGGGCGCCGGGGCTGAGCTGCGGGTCAGCTTCCCCTGCCCGGTGTGCGAGCAGCGGGTCCGGGTCCCGGTCCGCGGGCGGCTCCGGGCCCGCTGCGCGCTCTGCGGCACCGTCCTGGACTGCGACACCTGAACGGCCGGAAACCCCCGCCTGCTTCGGTTCAGCGAAGGGGCGCAGTGGGTAGAAGACCCGCATCGCACAGATCAGGCATCGGACCCGACCCCTCGCCAGGGGGCCGGGCCCGAGTCGTTTCCTGCGGGTTGGCTACGTGCGGGCGAGGGCGCGGCGGGGCAGCGTGAGGCAGAGGACGGCGCAGAGGACGAAGCCCGCCGTCACCCAGGGCATCGCCGCGGCCATCGCACGGCTCGGCCCGCCCTCCCCCAGCGCCCCGAAGAACACCGTGCCGATCACCGCCGCCCCCAGCGCCCCGCCGAACTGCTGGGCGGTGGAGAAGATCCCGGACGCGCCGCCCGCGATCTCCGCGGGCACGGCCGAGAGCACCACGTTGACCAGCGGGACCACCAGGAAGCCGAGCCCGGCACCGGCGATCAGCAGGCCGGGGACCAGCGGCCAGGCGCCGGTGTGGGTGGCGTCGCCGGACCGGGTGACGGCGTACCAGACCCCGGCGAAGCCACCCGCCATCAGCAGGGCGCCGGCGGCGAGGACCAGGCGTCCATGGCGGGCGGCGAGGGTATCGGCGACGGGTGCGGTGAGGAAGCCGCCGACCGAGAAGGCGACGGTGACCAGCCCGGCCTGCATCGGGGTGTAGCCCTCGCCGCCCTGCAGCCAGAGCGCGAAGATCAGGAAGAAGCCCTGCATGCCGACGGCGAAGAGCAGTTGGACGGCGAGGCCCAGCGAGAAGGCCGGCAGGCGGAAGGCCCGGGCGGGCAGCAGCGGGGCGATGGCGCCGCCGCGCCGGCGGGCCTCCAGGACGCCGAGCCCGGTGACGGCCAGCACGCCGGCGGCCAGGCACAGCCAGCCCCACAGCGGCCAGCCGTTGGACTGCCCCTGGACGAGCGGGAGCACGATGGCCACGAGTCCGGCGGCAAGGACCAGGCTGCCGAGGAGGTCGGGGCGGCCGGCGCCGCGCTCACGGGTGGCGGGGACCAGGACCGCGCCGGCGACCAGCGTCAGGAGGGCCACCGGCACATTGACGAGGAACACCGACCGCCAGCCCCAGCCGAACAGGTCCGCGTCGGTGAGCAGGCCGCCGAGCAGCAGGCCGATGGCGGAGGCGAAGCCGGCGACGGCCCCGTACAGGCCGAAGACGGCCCCGCGTTCCCTGCCGTGGAAGAGGGTCCGGAAGGAGCCGAGGACCTGCGGCATCAGCAGGGCGGCGGTGATCCCCTGGAGGGCCCGGGCGGCGATCAGCTGCCCGGGGCTCTGGGCTATGCCGCAGGCGAGGCCGGCCAGTCCGAAGCCGGCGGTGCCGGCCAGGAAGAGCGCCTTGCGGCCGTACCGGTCGCCGAGGTGGCCGGAGACGATCAGGGTGGCGGCGAAGCCGAGCAGGTAGGCGGAGACGATCCACTGCAGGGCGCTTTCGGAGGCGTGCAGCTCGCGGCCCATGGAGGGCAGGGCGACGTTGACGATGGTGACGTCGAGCAGGTCCATGAGCGCGGCGACCATCATGACGACGGCGGCGGCCCAGCGGCGCGGGTGTGCGGACACAGGATGCGATGAGGGCATGGCGGGCTCCCAAAGTCTTTCGTTCGGACGAACGAAAGACTGACACCCACCCTTCCCTGATCGCAAGTCTTTCGTTCGGGCGAACTAAATACTTGGTACGATGGCCCCATGAGCGAAGAAGCGCAGGCGCACCGGGCCGCGGTACTGGAGGAGCTCAACCGGGCCGGCCGGGAGACCAGCGCGGTGACGGTCATGTTCCACACTGCGGTGGCCGAGCGGCGCGGCCTCGGCGCGACCGAGACCAAGACCCTCGACCTGCTCCAGCGCAACGGCCCGCTCACCGCCAAGGAGCTCGCCCAGCACTCGGGCCTGGCCCCGGCCTCGGTGACGGGCCTGGTGGACCGGCTGGAGCAGAAGGGCTACGTGCGCCGGGTCAAGCACCCGACGGACAAGCGCCGGGTGCTGGTCGAGGTCCGGCCGGAGAAGATGCACGAGCTGGCCCCGGTGTACGCGGACTGGGCCCGCGAAGTCGCGGAGCTGTGCGAGGAGTTCACCACGGAGGAGCTGGAGACGGTGATCCGCTTCTTCCGCGGCTCCAACGAACGCCAGCTCCGCGCGGCAGCCCGCCTCTCGGAGTCCTGACCCCGCCCCCCGGACAGGGCCTAGCGCGCCCCGTACACCGGCAGCGGGGGCTCTGCGTCCGCCAGCAGTTTCAGCGTGACCTCGCCCGCCTCCGCCGGGGTCCAGCGGGAGCCGCGGTCCGCCGTCGGGCCCGGGTGCCAGCCCTGCATCACCGTGATCCGGCCGCCCTCCGTCTCGAAGACCCGCCCCGTGACCCCGGCCGAGGCCGCGGAGCCCAGCCAGACGACCAGGGGCGAGACGTTCTCCGGGGCCATCGCGTCGAAGGCGCCGTCCGCCGGCGCCGCCATCGTCTCCGCGAAGGTCCGCTCGGTCATCCGGGTGCGGGCGGCCGGGGCGATCGCGTTGACCTGGACCCCGTACCGGCCCATCTCGGCAGCCGCCACCAGGGTCAGCCCCACGATGCCGGCCTTCGCCGCGCTGTAGTTGCCCTGCCCCACCGAGCCCAGCAGGCCCGCCCCCGAGGAGGTGTTGACCACCCGGGCCGCCGCCTCGCGCCCCGCCTTCGCCTCGGACCGCCACCAGGCCGCCGCCTCCCGAAGCGGCAGGAAGTGCCCCTTGAGGTGGACCCGCATCACCGCGTCCCAGTCGTCCTCGTCCAGGTTGACGAGCATCCGGTCGCGCAGGAACCCCGCGTTGTTGACCAGGGTGTCCAGCCGGCCGTACGTGTCGACCGCGCAGGCGATCAGCGAGGCCGCGCCCGCGCCGGTGGCGATGTCCCCGCCGTGCGCCACGGCCGAGCCGCCCGCCGCGAGGATCTCCGCCACCACCTCCTGGGCCGGGCCGCCGGAGGAGCCGCCCCCGTCCGGGCCCACCCCCAGGTCGTTGACCACGACCTGGGCGCCCTCGGCCGCGAACGCCTTCGCATGGGCCCGGCCCAGCCCCCGGCCCGCACCCGTCACGATCACGACCCGGCCTTCGCACATTCCCGCTGGAGTCTCGGTCATCTCAGCTCTCCTTGTTGACAGTTGCCGCATCCAGAAACGCGGGGCGCTCCCCGCCCCCGTGCACCAGCAGGCTCGCCCCGCTCACGTACCCCGCCCGGTCCGAGGCCAGGAACACCGCCGCCGCGCCCACATCGGCCGGCTCGGCCAGCCGGCCCAGCGGGACCGTCGCCCCGACCGCGGCGATCCCGGCCTCGTCCCCGTAGTGGAGGTGGGCGAGTTCGGTCCGCACCATGCCGAGGACCAGCGTGTTCACCCGTACCTCGGGGGCCCATTCGACGGCCATCGAGCGGGCCAGGTTCTCCAGACCCGCCTTGGCCGCCCCGTACGCCGCCGTGCCCGGCGAGGGGCGGGTGCCGCTGACGCTGCCGACCATCAGCACCGAGCCGCGGGCCGCCCGTAGGTGCCCGAACGCCGCCAGCGAGGCGGTCAGCGGCGCGAGCAGATTGAGTTCCACCACCCGCGCATGGCGTTCCGCCTCGCCCTCGCCCAGCAGCCGGTACGGGGTCCCGCCCGCGTTGTTGACCAGGCAGTCGAGCCGTCCGTACGCCGCGCCGACCGCGTCGAAGAACTCCTGCACGGCGGCCGGGTTCCGCAGGTCGACCTCCCGGTAGGCGGCCTTCCGGCCCGCCGCGGACACCGGTTCCGCCGGCGGTCTGCGGGCGCAGACGACGACTTCCGCGCCGGCTGCGAGGAACGACCGGGCGATGCCGGCGCCGACCCCCCGGGTGCCGCCGGTGACGACAACGACCCTCCCGTCGAGCTCCATGGGCTGCTACCTTCCTCACCTAACAAATGTTTGGTGGAAAGGTAGCTGATCCTCTCATGGGTGTCTCCACCTCAAGCCCCGACAAGGGCATCGCACTGGTCACGGTCGACTTCCCACCCGTCAACGCCCTTCCCGTCCAGGGCTGGTACGAGCTCGCCGACGCCCTGCGCGCCGCCGGCCGCGACCCCGGGACCCGGTGTGTGGTCCTGGCCGCCGAGGGCCGCGGCTTCAATGCCGGCGTCGACATCAAGGAGATGCAGCGCGACACCGGCCACGGCGCCCTGATCGGCGCCAACCGGGGCTGCTACGAGGCCTTCGCCGCCGTGTACGAATGCGAGGTGCCCGTGGTGGCGGCCGTCAACGGCTTCTGCCTGGGCGGCGGGATCGGCCTGGCCGGCAACGCCGACGCGATCGTGGCCGACGAGGACGCCACCTTCGGACTGCCGGAACTGGACCGCGGCGCCCTCGGTGCCGCCACCCATCTGGCCCGGCTGGTCCCCCAGCACCTGATGCGCGCCCTCTACTACACCTCCCGCACCGCGACCGCCGCCGAACTGCACGCCCACGGCTCGGTCTGGAAGGTCGTCCCGCGCGGGGAACTGCGCGCCGCGGCCCTCGAACTGGCCGCCGAGATCGCGCGCAAGGACGGCTACCTGATCCGCCTGGCCAAGGCCGCCATCAACGGCATCGACCCCGTCGACGTGCGCCGCAGCTACCGCTTCGAGCAGGGCTTCACCTTCGAGGCCAACCTCAGCGGGGTCGCCGACCGGGTCCGGGACACCTTCGGGAAGGAACCGCGTTCATGACCGACAAGAGCATGACGTGCGAGGACGTGGTCGGGCAGCTGCACAGCGGGATGACCCTCGGCATCGGCGGCTGGGGTTCGCGCCGCAAGCCGATGGCCCTGGTGCGGGCACTGCTCCGGTCCGAGATCACCGATCTCACCGTGATCTCGTACGGCGGCCCGGACATCGGCCTGCTGGCCGCCGCCGGCCGCATCCGCAAGCTGGTCGCCCCCTTCGCCACCCTCGACTCCATCCCCCTGGAACCCCATTTCCGGGCCGCCCGCGAGCAGGGCACCCTCCAACTCACCGAGCTCGACGAGGCCATGTTCATGTGGGGCCTGCACGCCGCCGCCAACCGGCTGCCCTTCCTGCCCGTCCGGGCCGGCCTCGGCTCCGACCTCATGCGGGTCAACCCGGAGCTGCGCACCGTCACCTCCCCCTACGCCGACGGCGAGGAGTTCGTCGCCGTCCCCGCCCTGCGCATGGACGCCGCCCTGGTCCACCTCAACCGCGCCGACCGCCTCGGCAACGCCCGGTATCTGGGCCCCGACCCCTACTTCGACGACCTGTTCTGCGAGGCCGCCGACGCCGCGTACGTCTCCTGCGAGCAGCTGGTCGAGACCGCCGAACTCGCCAAGGCCGGGCCCCCGCAGTCCCTCCTCGTCAGCCGCCACTGCGTGACCGGCGTGGTGGAGACCCCGAACGGCGCCCACTTCACCTCCTGCACTCCCGACTACGAACGTGACGAGGCCTTCCAGAAGCTGTACGCCACCACCCCCTGGCCCGAGTTCGCCGCCCGCTTCCTGTCCGGAGCGGGCGAGCGCGACTACCAATCCGCCGTCCGCGCCTGGCACGAGGAGCAGCAGTGATCACCCGCCCCGAATACTGTGTGATCGCCTGCGCCGAGGCCTGGCGCGACAACGGCGAGGTGCTGGCCAGCCCGATGGGCCTCATCCCGGCCTTCGGGGCCCGGCTCGCCAAGCGCACCTTCTCCCCCGATCTGCTGCTGACCGACGGCGAGGCCATGCTGGTCGGTCTGGACGGCACCGTCGAGGGCTGGCTGCCCTACCGCCGCCACCTGACGATGGTGACCGGCGGCCGGCGGCACGTGATGATGGGCGCCAGCCAGATCGACCGGTACGGCAACCAGAACATCTCCTGCATCGGCGACTGGCAGCGGCCGACCCGCCAGCTCCTGGGCGTGCGCGGGGCACCCGTCAACACCCTCAACAACCCGGTCAGTTACTGGGTGCCGAAGCATTCCACCCGGGTGTTCGTGGAACGCGTGGACATGGTCAGCGGGGTCGGGTACGACCGGGCCGCCGCGGCCGGGCCGTCCGCCGCCCGCTACCACCGGCTGCCCCGGGTGGTGTCCGACCTGGGCGTGTTCGACTTCGCCACCCCCGACCACCGGATGCGGCTGGCCTCCCTGCATCCCGGGGTCACCGTGGAGCAGGTCCGGGCGGCCACCGGGTTCGAGCTGGAGGTCGCGGCGGAGGTCCCGTACACCCGGGAGCCCACGGCCGCGGAGCTGCGGCTGATCCGCGAGGTGATCGACCCCAAGGGCCTGCGGGACCGCGAAGTCCGGGCCGCCTGATGGAGACGGCACTCACGAAGCTGGTCGGGGTCCGGTATCCGATCGTGCAGACCGGAATGGGCTGGGTCGCCGGTCCCCGGCTGGTGTCGGCGACGGCGAACGCCGGGGCGCTGGGCATCCTGGCCTCGGCCACCATGACCCTGGAGCAGCTGCGGTCGGCGGTGCGCGAGGTCAAGTCCCGTACGGAGCAGCCCTTCGGGGTCAATCTGCGGGCGGACGCCGGGGACGCGGCCGAGCGGGCGCGGCTGATCGTCGACGAGGGCGTGCGGGTGGCCTCCTTCGCGCTGGCGCCGTCCTGGGAGCTGATCGCCCGGCTCAAGGACGCAGGCGTGGTGGTGATCCCGTCCATCGGGGCCCGCCGGCATGCCGAGAAGGTGGCGGGCTGGGGCGCCGACGCGGTGATCGTGCAGGGCGGCGAGGGCGGCGGTCACACCGGGGACGTGGCCACCACCGTGCTCCTCCCCCAGGTCGTGGACGCCGTGGACATCCCGGTGGTCGCCGCGGGCGGCTTCCACGACGGCCGCGGCCTGGTCGCCGCCCTCGCCTACGGCGCGGCCGGGGTCGCCATGGGCACCCGGTTCCTGCTGACCTCCGACTCCACCGTCCCGGACCCGGTCAAGGCGCGGTATCTGGCGGCCGGGGTCAAGGACGTCACCGTCACCACGGCGGTGGACGGGCTGCCGCACCGGATGCTCCGTACCCCGCTGGTCGATTCCCTGGAGCGGGCGGGTCGCGCCGGGGCGCTGGTCCGGGCGGTCCGGCATGCGGCCGGGTTCCGGAAGGTCTCCGGCCTGTCCTGGGCGCAGCTGGTCCGGGACGGGCTGGCGATGAAACACGGCAAGGACCTGTCCTGGAGCCAGGTCCTGCTCGCCGCCAACACCCCCATGCTCCTGAAGGCGTCCATGGTCGAGGGCCGTACGGACCTCGGTGTCATGGCATCCGGCCAGGTCGCGGGCGTGATCGAGGATCTCCCGTCGTGCGCGGAGCTCGTGGACCGCGTCATGGCCGAGGCACACGCAGTACTGCACTCGCTCCGCACCCTGCCTCCACCAGGGTGATCCCCCTTCTCCGCAAGGAGTCGTCAAAGATGAGCCGTGCCCGAATCCGCCTGGCGACCGCGGTGATGCTCTCCGCGCTCGCCATCGGGACTCTTCCCGCCGCTGCGCACGCCGAGCAGGCGCCTCTCGGCCCGGCCGCCTCCGCGGCCCGGCAGCACCGCCCCCACCCCCAGGCCCACCCCCAGGCGGAAACGATTCGTCAGATCCCTCTCCAGGGCGCGGTCAACGTCCGTGACCTGGGCGGCTACCGCACCTACACGGGCGGGCAGGTCCGCCAGGGGCTGGTCTACCGCTCCGATGCACTGAGCAAGCTGACCGCTGCGGACCTCACCACGGTCTCCGGTCTGGGCCTCACCAAGGTCGTGGACTTCCGGATCCCCATGGAGCTCCAGTACGACGGCGCCGACCGGCTGCCGTCCGGGCTCACTCCCACCTCGCGCCCGGTCAGCGACCTCGGCCTGTACGGCACCCTGGTCGGCGCGATCGGCAGCGGCGACCCGGTGAAGCAGGAACAGATGCTCGGCGGCGGACGCGCCGAGGCCTACATGCGCGACATCTACCGCACCTTCGTGACCAGCCCCGAGAACCGGGCGCAGTTCGCGGCGACACTGCGGGAGACCGCGGACGGCCGGCAGGGTCCGATGCTCTACCACTGCACCTCCGGCAAGGACCGGACGGGCTGGCTGAGTTACGTGCTGCTGCGGGCGCTCGGTGTCCCGCAGAGCTCGGCCGAGCGCGACTACCTGGCGTCGAACACCTTCCGCGGGGCCTACGACGCGCAGGTCCGGGCCGGGCTGAAGCAGTCGGGGCGGATGCAGAACCCCGATCTGCTGATTCCGCTGCAGGAGGTGCGGCAGGACTATCTGGATGCGGCGACGGCGCAGCTGGAGGCGGAGTACGGGAGCTTCTACGGGTACCTGACAAAGGGGCTCGGACTGAGCCTGCGGGACCTGGTGAAGCTCCAGGACAAGCTGGTGCGCTGACCCGCCACCGCTGACCCGCCACCGCTGACCCGACCCGCGACCGGGGGCCGGCCGGCCGTCAGTCGGCCGGCTTCCCGGGGCTCAGGCGCTGCACCACCTCCGCCAGGTCCTCGCACACCTGCTCGATCTTCAGGCGGATGCCGTTCTGCTCAGTGACGAGCGCGGCCAGCAGCAGTCCGGTCAGGGCCGCCGCCCCGTTCAGGGCCTGCAGGTTGACCATGATCTCCAGGAGCGTGTGCTGGGCGAACGGCCCGGCGTGGTCGGTCGCCGCCGAGATGGCCAGTAGGGACACGAGCAGGGTGCACGGAGCGCTGCCGGCGAGCTGGAACCGTACGGCCGCCCAGATCAGCAGCGGGAAGACGAGGAACAGCAGGGAGAGGGAGGTCCGGGTGGCGAACAGGGTGACGGGGACGGCGATGGCCGCCAGGGCCACCGCCTCGGCCACCCGGTAGGGGTCCCGGGGCATCCGGGCCCGGCGCAGGACGAGCAGCAGCGGGGTCACCACCAGTACGCCCATCGCGTCTCCGGCCCACCAGGCCGCCCAGACCGGCCAGAACTCGGACAGCGGCAGGTCGCCGGTGAGCACCAGGGTGGCGGTCCCGATGGTCGCGCTGATCAGCATCGGCAGCAGACCGCCCAGGAACACCAGCGCCAGCCCGTCCCGCAGCCGGTCGATCCCGGTGTGGAACCCGACCCGGCGGAGCAGCAGGTACCCGACCACCGGAGCGAGGGTGTTGCCCACCAGGATGGGGGCGTCGTCGAAGCCGAAGCTGCTGATCCGCTCGATGGTGAGGTAGGTGCCCAGCGCGATCCCCGGCCAGACCCGGAGCCCCATCCAGAGCAGGCAGGCCAGGGCGACGCCGGTGGGCGGCCACAGGGGCGTGACCACGGCGCCCTCCACCACCACCTGCTGCCGCAGGCCCAGCCGCCCGGTCCCGTAGTAGGCCACGGCGACGACCAGGATCCCGAGGAGGGTCGGGAGCACACGGCGCCATTCCTGGGTGGGCATCCCAGCATCAGACAACAGCCCGCGCGCCCGGCGGAGCGCGACACGCGCTACCGGAGCGGCGGGCCCGGTGCGTCGTGGCGCAGGACGAGCACCGCGGCGTCGTCCGCGTGGCCGGTGGAATCGGCCACCTTCATCACCTCGGCGGCCAGCTCGTCCGGATCGGCGTCGGCAGCGTCCCGGACCAGGCGGGCCACCCGTTCCAGGCCGACCTCGATCGGGACCGAGGGCCCCTCGACCACCCCGTCGGTGACCAGCACGATAACTCCCGCCTCGGTCAGCCGGCGCCGGGTCACCGCGTATTCCGACCCGGGCAGCATGCCCAGGGGCAGACCGCCCTCGTCCTCGGAAATGCCGTACCGGCCGTCGACCGTGGCCCAGATGGTGGGCACATGGCCGGCCCGCGCGCTCTCGACCTCCCAGGTCTCCGGAAGGATGCGGAGCAGGCTGCAGGTGGCGAAGAGCCGGGAGTCCATCGAGAGCAGGACGTCATTGGCCGTGCGCAGCACCTCGCCCGGATCGGTGACGATGGCGGCCACCGCGCGCAGACCCATCCGGACCTGCCCCATGAAGGCCGCCGCCTCCACATCGTGTCCCTGTACGTCGCCGATGGAGAAGGCCAGCCCGCCTTCCGGGAGCGAGAATCCGTCGTACCAGTCGCCGCCGATGTCCAGCCCGTCGCGGGCGGGCGCGTACCGGGCCGCGGCCCGCAGCCCCGGCAGGACGGGCAGTGCCGACGGCAGCATCTCGCGCTGGAGGGCCTCGGCCAGTTCCACCCGGGCATGGTGCAGCTCCGCGCCCTCCCGCGCCTGGGCGGTGAGCCGTCCGAGCGTGCTGAGGAGCTCGGCGCTGGCACCGCCGGGGGCACGGCGCCGGGTCACGGACCGCTCCGCGCTACATCCATGTGCCTCTGCCTCCGCCGGCGGGCCTGGGCGTGCGCAAGACCCGCGCCCATCATATTTCCGGTCCGCCGCGTGCGCGCAGGTACGAGGACGTACGCGAACGGCCGCCGCCCCGGGTGAGGGGGCGGCGGCCGTGGTGCTGCGGGGGGGGGTGCGGGTCAGGCGCCCGGGCTGCGGCGGCCGGGGCGGCCGGAGCCGATGCGGCTGCGCGAGGAGGCGCCGGCCGCGCCACCGGAGGCGCCGCCGCCCTGGGTGCCGCCGGAGCGGCGGCCCTGGGCCGAGCCGCCCTGGCCGGAGCCGTTGCGGCGGCCCTGGGCCGGAGCCTGGTCACCGGCGGTACGACGGGCCTGGCCCGCGCCGGACCGGCCGCCCTGACCGGAGCCCTGCTCGGCGCCGGAGCGGCGCGCCTGGCCGGAGCCGGCGGCGGCCGGACCCGCGCCGCGGCGGCGCGACGGCCGGCCGGAGCCGGCCTTCGCCTGCTTCGGCGGGGTCGGCTGCGGGACGTCCAGGACGATCGGGACGCCGGAGGGCTCCCGGGCGCCGGTCAGGCGGGTGAGCTCCTCGTCCGAGGACTTGATCTCGGCCGTGCGCGGGCGGATCCCCGCGTCCGACATCAGCCGGGTCATCTCGCGCTTCTGCTCCGGCAGGACCAGGGTGACCACGCTGCCCGACTCGCCCGCCCGAGCGGTCCGGCCGCCCCGGTGCAGGTAGTCCTTGTGGTCGGTGGGCGGGTCCACGTTCACGACCAGGTCCAGGTCGTCGATGTGGATGCCGCGGGCCGCGACGTTGGTGGCGACCAGCGCGGTGACCTCGCCCGTCTTGAACCAGTCCAGGGTGCGGTTGCGCTGCGGCTGCGACCGGCCGCCGTGCAGGCCGGAGGCCCGTACACCGCTGGCCAGGAGCTTCTTGACCATGCGGTCCACCGCCCGCTTGGTGTCCAGGAAGAGGATCACCCGGCCGTCACGCGCGGCTATCTTCGTCGCCACGGCCTTCTTGTCGGTCTCGTCCAGCACGTACAGGACGTGGTGCTCCATGGTGGTCACCGCGCCGGCCGACGGGTCGACCGAGTGCGTGACCGGGTCGGTCAGGAACATCTTGACGAGCTTGTCGATGTTCTTGTCCAGGGTCGCGGAGAACAGCAGCCGCTGGCCGCCCTCCTCCACCTGCTTCAGCAGCTTGGTGACCTGCGGCAGGAAGCCCATGTCGGTCATCTGGTCGGCCTCGTCCAGGACGGTGACCGACACCCGCTCCAGGGTGACGTCGCCCCGGTCGATCAGGTCGGCGAGCCGTCCGGGCGTGGCGACCAGCACCTCGGCGCCGCGCTTGAGGGCGCTCGCCTGCCGGTTCAGCGACATGCCGCCGACCACCGTGGTGATCCGCAGCCGCAGGCCGTTGGCGTAGGGGGTCAGGGCGTCCGTGACCTGCTGCGCGAGTTCGCGGGTCGGTACGAGGACCAGGGCGAGGGGGGCCTTGGGCTCGGCCCGGCGGCCGGCCGTACGGGCCAGCAGGGCGAGGCCGAAGGCCAGGGTCTTGCCGGAGCCGGTGCGTCCGCGGCCGAGCAGGTCCCGGCCGGCGAGGGAGTTCGGGAGGGTGGCTGCCTGGATCGGGAACGGGGCGGTGACGCCCTGCTCGGCGAGGGTCTTCAGGAGCGCCTCGGGCATGTCGAGGTCCTCGAACGCGGCCACGGGCGGCAGCCCGGGCGTCAGCGTCTCGGGCATCGTGAACTCCTGCGGCCGGGCGGGCTGCGCGGAGGTGCCCTTCCCGCCCTTCGACCGGCCCGCGCCGGCCTTCGGACGTCCCTGGTCAGCGCCGCGGCCCCGAACGGGACGTCGGCCGGAACGCGCGGAGCTGGAGCTGGAGCTGGTCATGCGGGGGAGCCCTTCTGAAACCGGCAGGTGAAACAGTCAGTCAAGACAGCAGACAAGCCGGGGCCCGCATCGTGGCGATGCGGACCCCGGCCGTGCGACAGGTGTCAGGCAGGCAGGATGTTCTCGGCCTGCGGGCCCTTCTGGCCCTGCGTGACGTCGAAGGTCACCTTCTGGCCCTCCTGGAGCTCACGGAAGCCCTGGGTGGCGATGTTGGAGTAGTGGGCGAACACGTCCGGGCCGCCACCCTCCTGCTCGATGAAGCCGAAGCCCTTTTCCGAGTTGAACCACTTCACGGTGCCGTTGGCCATAGCAATCTCCTGATAGATACGTGGGGTCCCATCCGGAGATGCCGGAAAACAAAATGCGCCTGAGGATCATTCCGTCAGGCGCACATAACGTTCATGGGTACCACAACTGCAATGCACCTAAGCTAGCACACCTCGGTCGGGAACCCCGCGCACCGACCCCCTAGAGGCGTTCGATGATCGTGACGTTGGCCTGGCCGCCGCCCTCGCACATCGTCTGGAGGCCGTAGCGCCCGCCCGTGCGTTCCAGTTCGTGGAGCAGGGTCGCCATCAGCTTCACGCCCGTCGCGCCCAGCGGGTGGCCCAGGGCTATCGCGCCGCCGTTGACGTTGACCCTGGCCGGGTCGGCGCCGGTTTCCTTCAGCCAGGCCAGCACCACCGGGGCGAACGCCTCGTTGATCTCGACCAGGTCGATGTCCCCGATCGTCATGCCGGTCTTCTTCAGCGCGTACGCCGTCGCCGGTATCGGCGCCGACAGCATGCGGATCGGGTCCTCGCCGCGCACCGACAGGTGGTGGATGCGGGCCCGCGGGGTCAGCCCGTGTTCGCGGACCGCCCGCTCCGAGGCCAGCAGCATGGCCGCCGCGCCGTCCGAGACCTGGGAGGAGACCGCCGCCGTGATGGTGCCGCCCTCCATCACCGGTGCCAGGGCCGCCATCTTCTCCAGGGTGGTGTCCCGGCGCGGGCCCTCGTCCACCCGGACCTCGCCCCACGGCACCGTCTCGCGGTCGAAGCGGCCCTCGTCGATGGCCCGGACCGCCCGCCGGTGGGAGCGGAGGGCGAACTCCTCCATGTCCGTGCGCGAGATGCCCCACTTCTCGGCGATCAGCTGTGCCCCGTGGAACTGGTTGACCGGGGCGTCCCCGTACCGGGCCCGCCAGCCTTCCGAGCCCAGGTAGGGGCCTTCCGTGAGGCCCAGCGGCTCGGCCGCCTGCCGCGAGGCGAAGGCGATCGGGATCATCGTCATATTCTGGGTGCCGCCCGCGACCACCAGGTCCTGGGTGCCGGACAGGACGCCCTGCGCCGCGAAGTGGACCGCCTGCTGCGAGGAACCGCACTGCCGGTCGATGGTGACCCCCGGCACCTCCTCCGGCAGTCCCGCCGCCAGCCAGGCCGTCCGCGCGATGTCGCCCGCCTGCGGGCCCACCGTGTCGAGGCAGCCGAACACCACGTCCTCGACGGCGGCCGGGTCCACGCCCGAGCGTTCGACCAGCGCCTTCAGGACGTGCGCGCCGAGGTCCGCCGGGTGGACCCCGGCCAGGCCTCCCTTGCGCCGGCCGACGGGGGTGCGTACCGCTTCGACGATGTAGGCCTCGGGCATGGCGACTGCTCCTTCACGGGTCAGGTACGTACGGCGATGCCGTCCAGCACCATCGACAGGTACTGGCGGGCGATCTCCTCGGGGCTGTGCTGTCCGCCCGGCCGGTACCAGGAGGCCGCGACCCACACCGTGTCGCGCACGAAGCGGTAGGTGAGGCGGATGTCCAGGTCGGCCCGGAAGACCTTGGCGGCGACCCCGCGCTCCAGCGTCCCCAGCCAGGCCTTCTCGAACTTGACCTGAGAGTCGGAGAGGTAGTGGAAGCGGGGCTGCGAGGACAGGGTGCGGGATTCCTTCTGGTAGATGGCGACGGCGGCGCGGTGCCGGTCGATCTCCCGGAAGGATTCGGTGACGAGGGCCTCGATGGTCTCCCTGGGGCCGAGCCCGGCTTCGAGCACCGAGTCGTAGCCCTCCCACAGTTCGTTCAGGAAGGCGGAGAGGATCTCGTCGAGCATCGATTCCTTGGAATCGAAGTGGTAGTAGAGACTGCCGGCCAGCATGCCGGCCGCGTCGGCGATCTTGCGGACGGTGGTGGCGTTGTAGCCCTGCGCGGCGAACACCTCGGCGGCGGTGTCGAGGAGTTCCCGCCGCCGCTCGGGCGAGGCGGTCACCTGGGGCTTCTTCTTGTTCGTTGGCACCCGGCCATTGTGCTAGGCGTGCTGGCTGCTGACGGAGACGGTCTCGCCGGTCATGTACGAGGAGTAGCCGCTGGCGAGGAAGACGATCACGTTGGCGACCTCCCAGGGTTCGGCGTACCGGCCGAAGGCCTCACGGGCCGTGAGTTGTTCCAGCAGTTCCGCGCTGGTGACCTTCACCAGGTGCGGGTGCATGGCCAGGCTGGGCGCGACCGCGTTGATGCGGACGCCCAACTCGGCGGCCTCCAGGGCCGCGCAGCGGGTGAGGGCCATCACCCCGGCCTTGGCGGCGGCGTAGTGCGCCTGGCCGGTCTGGGCCCGCCAGCCGATGACGGAGGCGTTGTTGACGACGACCCCGCCGGTGCCGGTCCGCCGGAAGGAGCGCAGGGCGGCGCGGGTGCAGCGGAAGGTGCCGTTCAGGGTGACGTCGAGGACCCTGGACCACTGTTCGTCGGTCATGTCGACGAGGGCGGCGGTCCCGCCGAGTCCGGCGTTGTTGACCACGATGTCGAGGGCTCCGTGGGTCTGCTCGGCCAGCGCGAACAGGGCCTGGACCTGGTCCTCGTCGGTGACGTCGCAGGGCAGGGCGGTGATCCGGCCGGCGCCGAACTCGGCGGCGAGGGCCTGCTCGGTCTCCTTCAGCCGGCGGGCGTGCGCGTCACTGATGACGATCCGGGCGCCTTCTTCCAGGAAGCGGCGGGCGGTGGCGCCGCCGATGCCGGCGCCGGCTGCCGCGGTGATGACGGCCGACCGGTCGCGCAGCAGGCCGTGTCCGGGGATGTAGTCCGGCTCGTTCACGCCCGTGCCTCCTGGTGGGTGCGGAACTCCTCGACGCTGCTCATGGCCGTACGTTAACCTACCTAACACTTGTTAGGGAAGGAACATCCGATGGACCTGACCCACACACCGGCGGCCGAGGCCCTGCGGGCACAGGCCCGGGACTGGCTGCGCGCGCACGTCCCGGCCGCCCCGCTGCCCTCGCTGGAGACGGCGGAGGGCTTCGCGGCGCACCGCGCGTGGGAGGCGGAGCTGTATGCCGGCCGCTGGTCGGTGGTGTCCTGGCCGGCCGAGTACGGTGGCCGGGGCGCGGACATCTTCGGCTGGCTGCTGTTCGAGGAGGAGTACTACGCGGCCGGGGCCCCCGGCCGGGTCTCCCAGAACGGCATCAACCTGCTCGCCCCGACCCTCTTCGACCACGGCACCCCGGAGCAGCGGGCCCGGGTGCTGCCGTCCATGGCGAGCGGCGAGGTCATCTGGGCGCAGGCCTGGTCGGAGCCGGAGGCCGGCTCCGACCTCGCCTCCCTGACCTCGAAGGCGGTACGGACCGAGGGCGGCTGGCTGCTGTCCGGGCAGAAGACCTGGTCCTCCCGGGCCGCCTTCGCCGACCGCGCCTTCGGCCTCTTCCGCACCGACCCCGAAGCCGCCCGGCCCCACCAGGGGCTCACCTACCTGATGTTCGACCTGCGGGCGCCCGGGGTGACGGTCCGGCCCATCGGCCGGCTCGACGGCAAGCCGGCCTTCGCCGAGCTCTTCCTCGACGAGGTGTTCGTCCCGGACGAGGACGTGATCGGGGAACCGGGCCAGGGCTGGCGGATCGCCATGTCCACCACCGGCAACGAACGGGGGCTGACCCTGCGCTCCCCAGGGCGGTTCCTGGCGGCGGCGGACCGGCTGGCCGCGCTCTGGCGGGCCACCGCCGACCCCGCAGACACCGCGCTGCGCGACCGGGTCGCCGACGCGGTGGCCGGGGCCCGCGCCTACGAGCTGTTCACCTGGGCGAACGCCTCCCGCTTCGCGGCGGGGGAGGTGATCGGCGCGGAGTCCAGCCTGAACAAGGTGTTCTGGTCGGAGTACGACATCGCGCTCCACGAGACGGCCCTGGACCTGCTCGGCCCGGAGGCCGAACGGGCCGACGGGGAGTGGGCCGAGCCGTGGATCTTCTCCCTGGCCGGGCCGATCTACGCCGGGACGAACGAGATCCAGCGCGACATCATCGCCGAGCGGCTGCTCGGCCTTCCGAAGGGCCGCCGCTGATGCGCTTCCTGCCGACCGGGGAACAGGCCGAGTTCGCCCGTACGCTGCACCGGCTGCTCGGCGCCGCCGACCTGCCGGCGGCGGTCCGCTCCTGGGCCGCCGGCGAACCGGCGCCGGGGCTGGAGGTGTGGCGGAAGCTGGCCGGCACCGGGCTGTTCGCCCTGCCGGTGCCCGAGGCGTACGAGGGGCTCGGCCCGCTCCCGGTGGAACTGGCCCTGGCCTTTGTGGAACTGGGCCGGGCCGGGATGCCGGGGCCGGTGGTGGAGACCGCGGCGGCGGCCGTGCTGATCGCGGAGCTGGGTGACGATGTGCTGGCCGCGCGGTTCCTGCCGGCCCTGGCGGCGGGCGAGGCGGTGGCCACGCTGACCCTGCCGGGCGGCGGCCCGTACGCACTGGACGCGGAGGCGGCCGGGTTCCGGTTCGCGGTCTGGGGTGACGAACTCCGGCTGTCGCCGGGCCCCGGGCCGGTGCTGCCCTCGACGGACCCGGCCCGGCGGCTGTCGGTCCTGCCGGCCGGGGGCGAACTGCTGGCGGCCGGGCCGCGGGTGCTCGCCGCGGCCGGGGCCGCGCTGTGCTGGGCCAGGCTGCTGACCGCCGCGCAGTGCCTGGGAGTCGGGGAGGCGCTGCTGACGCGTACGGTCGACTACGTGAAGCAGCGCACCCAGTTCGGCGCGCCCGTCGGCGGCTTCCAGGCGGTGAAGCACCGGCTGGCGGACACCCTGCTGGGCCTGGAGTTCGCCAGGCCGCTGGTGTGGGCGGGGGCGCTGCGCCTGGACCGGGGGGATGTGGCGGCGGCGAAGCTGGCGGCGGGCGGGGCGGCGTACCGGGCGGCGGCCACGGCACTGCAACTGCACGGCGCGGTGGGCTACACGGAGGAACTGGACCTCTCCCTCTGGCTCCGCAAGGCCCGCCCCCTCCGCGACGCCTGGGGCACCCCTTCGGCCTGCCGCGCCGAACTCCTGCTTGGATTGCCCCGCGGCCGGTGATCGGCGGTCGGCGGTCGGCGGTCGGCGGTCGGCGGTCGGCGGTCGGCGGTCGGCGGTCGGCGGTCGGCGGTCACGAGAACGGGAAGTCGCGGGATGCGTGTGGCGGTGTCGGTCTACGGGTCGCGCGGGAGCGTCGAACCGATGGTGGGACTCGCGGTGCGGCTGCGGGAACTCGGCGCGGAGGTGCGGGTGTGCGCGCCGCCGGACGAGGAGTTCGCGGAGCGGCTGGCCGAGGTGGGCGGGGCGATGGTGCCGACCGGCCGGTACGCCCGCTGGTGACCTCGGTGACGCCGGGGTCGGCGGTGGGTCTGGCGCAGCGTGCGGCCGAGTTGACGGCCGCGCAGTTCGACACGGTCGCCGCGGTGGCCGAGGGGTGTGATGCGCTGGTGGCGACCGGCCCGTTGCCGGTCACGGCCGGCGCGCGTTCGGTGGCCGAGAAGCTGGGCATCCGCTACGTGCATGTGAGCCACCAGCCGGTCAGTCTGCCGTCGCCGTACCGCCGGCCGCCCGCGCGGCGGGGCCGGCCGCTGCCACCTGAGATGACCGACAACCGGGCGCTGTGGGACCTGGACGCCCGGATCGCGAACGAGATGTTCGGCGAGATGCTCAACACCCGGCGGGCGACGGCCGGCCTGCCGCCGGTGGACGAGGTCCGCGACTACGCCTTCACCGACCGCCCGTGGCTGGCCACGGACCCGGTCCTGGACCCGTGGCGGCCGACGGACCTCGGCGTGGTGCAGACCGGTGCGTGGGTCCTGCCGGACGACCGCCCGCTGCCGGCCGGGCTGGCGGCGTTCCTGGACGCCGGCCCGCCGCCGGTGTACGTGGGCTTCGGCAGCACGCTCGTGGGCGCCCCGGACGTCGTCGCCCGGGCGGCCGTCGAGGCGGTCCGCGGGCAGGGCTGCCGCGTGGTCGTCTCCCGCGGCTGGGCCGGCCTGGCCCCGATCGACGACGCCGAGGACTGCTTCGCCGTGGGCGAGGTCAACCACCAGGCGCTGTTCCGCCGGACGGCTGCCGTGGTGCACCACGGCAGCGCGGGCACGACGGCCACCGCCACCGCGGCCGGTGTGCCGCAGGTGGTGGTGCCCCAGGGGGCGGACCAGCCGTACTGGGCCGGCCGGGTGGTCGGCCTGGGCCTCGGCGCGGCCCACGACGGCCCGACCCCGACCGCCGGGTCCCTGTCGGCCGCCCTCGGGACGGCCCTGGCCCCCGGGACCCGGGCCCGGGCAGCCGCCGTGGCCGGCACCATCCGCACCGACGGGGCGGAGGTTGCGGCGCGGCTGCTGCTCGACGCCGCCGACCGGTAGAGGCGTACTACTCCGGCGGCCTGAGGGGAAGGCAGGATGGGGGGATGACGAGGCCCTCCAGCGAGATCCGCGCCCGGTCCTTCAGCCAGGCCGCCGGCCGCTACGGCACCTACCGGCCTCCCTACCCCGCGGCCCTCTTCGACACCCTGGAGAAGGTGTCCGGACGATCGCTGCGCGAGGCCCGTATCGCCGATGTCGGCGCCGGCACCGGCATCGCCACCGCCCAGCTGCGGGACCGCGGGGCCCGGGTGCTGGGGATCGAGCCCGGCGAGGGCATGGCGCTGGAGTTCCGGCGGCGGCTGCCCGGCGTGCCGGTGGTGCGGGGTGACGGCAACCGGCTGCCGTTGCGGGCCGGTTCGCTGGACTTCCTGACGTACGCGCAGTCCTTCCACTGGACCGACCCGGCCCGGTCCGTCCCGGAGGCGGCCCGGGTGCTGTGCCCCGGCGGCGCGCTCGCGCTGTTCTGGAACGAACCGGACGTGTCGGTGCCGTGGATCGCGGAGCAGAACGACCGGCTGACGGCCCGCTTCGGCGAGGGCTGGTACATCGCCGACCACAGCGTGCCCGGCACCGATCTCGGCCTCGGCTTCACCGACCACACCCTCACCTGGTCCCGTCGCATCCCGATCGGCACCCACCTGGCCAAGCTGTCCACGCACTCGCTGTTCCTGACCGTGGGCCCCGAGGGCGAGGAGTTCCTCGCGGCGGAACGGGCGGTGCTGGCCGCCCGGTTCCCCTCCGGCGAGGTCGAGGAGCAGTACTCGGTGGTCCTGCGGATCGCCGTCCGCCGGCCGGACTAGGCGGTCAGGCGGCGCAGCAGAGTGCGGCGGGGCCGGCCGGGGCGGGGGTGCGGGTCAGGGGGGTGGGCACGGGGCGGGTGGTGTGGGGGGTGGTCGCGGTCTGCGCGCCGCGGTTGCGTGCGAAGACGACCAGGCGCAGCACCACGAACCGTGCGACGCCGGCGAGTGCGGAGGCGGACAGGTAGACGACCTGCTGGAGCACCGCGCCGGGTGCCGCCACCAGCTGCTGCAGGACGAACATCGCCGCGCAGGTGACCGCGTACGCGGCTGCCGCGGACCCGGCCGACTGGGCGTGCTGGCGCCAGGTGGCGCGCCCGCCCGCGCCAAAGGTGAAGCGGGCGTGCAGCTCGGTGGCCAGGACCGTGGAGACCACGGTGATCACGGCGTTGGCCAGGACCCAGGGGATCCAGGAGGCCAGGGCCGCCACGGCGAAGCTGGAGGCGAGCCCCACACCGCCGCCGCAGAGCACGAACCGGGCGAAGGCGGTGAAGGCGCCGGGTGCCACCTGCTCCCGGCTCTGTGCTGTCTCCATGATCCGACCCCCGTCGACGACTCCCGCATTCCCCATGGCGCCATCATGGCACACGCATGGCGCCATGGCGAGCCAAATGTGGCACCACCTGGTTTCTGGTGGCGCCATGATGCTGCCGGGGTCGCAAACGTGCAGGTCAGCGAAACTCGTGGACGAGCTCGATCCGGCCGACGATGTGCGCGTTGAACTCGCCCAACTCCTCCGCCGGCACCCACAGCTCGAGGATCGTCCGCCCGCCGGCCTGCTGGACCGGATAGCGGGAGACAAAGGCGGAGTCCACCTCGAAGCGGGTCACGAAGCCCGCGCCGTCGTGCTTGACGTTCCAGTCGCGGGCGATGCGGATCGCGTAGTCCTCGTTGAGGACCGGGTAGAAGATCGGCTGCTCGGGGAGCCGGGGCGGCCAGGCCCGCCAGTCGAGCTCGCGGACCAGGTCCAGCTCGACGGGACCGGTGGGGCGCCAGAGGGTCGTGGTGGGCTGGGTGGTCGTGGTGATCATGGGGCGCGAGCCTAGGTGGCGCCGGGGTGGCCGGGCCAGCCGGTTTTGCGGGGGCGCCGCGGGGGCGGTCAGGGGGAGCTCGATTCGGACACTCGCGTGCGCCCCCGGAAACAGATCCGGCCAGCGGGGCATCCCCGGAATCCGGACGCTCTATTTCACCGGACGTTGAACCAGGTCAGCCCGGTGGGCAAAAGTTGCACTTTGCACCACCAGGCATCCGCCAGGCTTCGTTCCGGCCAACTTGAATTGCGCCCTTACCGCCGCGAAGCGGCCTCAATAGACTCACTACCGCTCACATGCGATAGGCATCCGCTTATCGGTTCTCTCTTCCTTATTGGAGGAATTATGGGCGAGTCCGTGAACGAACAGACCATCATCGACGACATCGAGTCCCTCGACAGCCTGGAAGTTCTCGAGGCCGAGGACCTGGACGAGGGCGTGGCCTTCCACGCGTTCCGCTTCAAGAACTGACCCGATCATCGCCGGCCCCGGTGCGGTTCGCCACCCGGGGCCGGAGGTGCGCCGCCTCACCCGAAAGGCTTCCCGTTCCCGGTGAGAATATATCTTCAGCTGCTCGGCCACCGGCGGTTCGCAGCGCTTTGTTTCGGGCAGGCGGTTTCCCTGCTCGGCGATGCACTTTTCCCGATTATCGTGGTGGTTTCCGCTGCGCAGGCGGGAACTCCGGCGGAAACGATCGGCGCCGCATTTGCCGCGCGATTCCTTGCGCTCGGTGGCGTGGTGTTGTTCAGCGGCGCCGTGCTGGACCGTATTGATCCGGTCATCGCCGCGGTGAGCGCTGATGCGACCCGGGTGGGCGCGCTGATCGCGCTGGCTTTGTTCTGGGACGGGAACCTGGACGCACTGGTCCTGGCCGTGGCCGTGGTCATCGGACTCTGCGAGGCGGTCAGCGAGCCGGCCCTGCTCGTCATCGCCCCCCGCATCCTTCCCCACAACCCGGACCCCCACCCCCGCTCGGCGGAAGCGGAAGCCGCCGAGGAGAGCCGGATCACCGCCGCCTACGGGCTGCTCGAAGGTATGCGGAACCTCTCCGGCATCGTCGGCCCGACCTTCGCCGCCGCGCTGATCGCCCTGTTCAGCCCCTCCGTGGGCGCCCTGGCCGCCGCCCTCGCCTTCGGCCTCTCCGCCGCGGCCACCCGCTGGGCCGGCGGCCGGTACAGCGCCGCCCGGCGGGCCGAGGAGAAGGCCACCACGGAGCAGGGCGCGGACAGCGCAGAGGGCGGCGAACAGGAAGGCGACGAGCCGCTGTTGCGGTCCGCGCTCGGCGGACTGGGCGTGCTCTGGCGGATCCGCTGGCTGCGCTACGTCCAGGTGCTGGCCGTCGTCCACGTCCTGCTCGCCGTCGGCCCCTGGATGGTCGCCCTGCCGGTGCTCATCATCGAGCGGCAGCACTCCGCCACCGTCTACGCCCTCGTCCTCGGCTCCTTCGCCGCCGGCACCGTCACCGGGGCCTTCCTCGGCGGCCGGATCCGCGGCAGCCGGCGCGGCCTGGTCGCGCTGGCGCTGCTCGCCCTGTTCGGCCTGACCGCCCTGGCGCCCGTACTGACCGGGTCGGTGCTGCTGCTGATGGCCGCGTTCGTGGTAGGCGGGGTCGGCCAACAGGCCTTCGACGTGGTGAAGATGGCCGGCCTGCGCCGGGAGGTGCCGGAGCGGCTGCACGGCCGGGCCTTCTCCGCCGACTTCTTCTTCTCCTTCGCCTCCCTCCCCCTCGGCCAGCTGCTGGGCGCGGCCCTGCTGCGGTTCTTCGAGGTCGAAGCGATCATGCTGTGGGCCGGCGGGCTGGTGATCGTGACCACCGTTCTGACGATGCTCAGCAAGGACGCCCGGCGCTTCACCTCGGGGTCCGCCCCGGCGGCCGGCGACGGAGTCCCGGACCAGCGGGGGCCCGGCCGGGCCGATCCCGCGGAACAGGGCGAGAATGCCGGGACACGTTGACCTGTTCGAGGAACACGGCGAGGTGGCCGCCCTCTGGCCGGAGGGCCGCTACCGGGACCGCACCGTCGTGTGCTTCGACCGCCACCTCGACCTCAAACCGCTCGCCCCGGGCGGCGAGGCCGCCCTGCTGCGGGCCGTCGCGGACGGCGGGGACCCGGCCGGTCTGCTGCGGAGGCTTCCGGTGCGCGGGGTGCCCGGCGCATTCGGGCTGGACGACTTCTGGTCGGCCGCGGCAATCGCGGGCGGTCTCACCGACCTCGTCTGGGTGCCCAGCTGGACCTCCCACGAGGGCTGGGCGCGGACCGCGGTGGACTCCGTCTCTCTGATCGCCACCGGGGGCGCCCCGGTCTTCCCGCACACCACGGACTGCTGTCTGACCGTGCGGCTGTGCGGGGTACGGCTGGCCGTGGTGCCCCCCGATCTGCTGCCCCGGCATCTGGCGGCGCATGTCACCGGGGACGTGGTGGCGGACATCGACCTGGACTGGCTGATGGACGAGCACGGGCGGGCCGACCACTCGGTGGCGGAGCTGGCCGCGCTGGTCGCCGTCTGCGGCGGTGAGCTGTCGGCGATGACCTGGTCCACCCGATCGGGTTTCCTGCCGCAGGAGTTCCGCCGGGTCGGCACCGATGTCGCCGCCCGCCTCGGCCTGAACGCCCGCGCCTCCTCCTTCCTGCCGTCGACTCCGTGGCCGGAGGACCTGCTGCTGACCGTCCACCGGGGCGGACCGCTGCCGGAGGGCCCGGCGGCCGGGCCCGGCGGGCCGCCGGAGGCCGCCGGAGTGACCGTGGCCCTGCGCGGGCTGGCGCTCGCCGCCGAGGACCCGGGCGGGGCGGAGGAGTACTACGGGCGGGCCGCGGCCGGCGGATACCGGTCGAGCTGGCTCGCGTACAAGATCGGGATAGCCCACTACGCCCGGGGCGGCCACCGCACGGCCCGGGACTGGCTGCGCGAGGCGATCGCCGTTGACGGCCGGGACACCCTCGCGATGCATGCCCGGATCATGGCGGTACGGGCCACCGCGCGGCTGGACGGCAGCAGTGCGGCCCTCGCCGAACTGCAGGGCCTGGCCAAGGAGTTGCCGCTGCGGGCCGGGGTGTGGCGCACCCTGCACGTGCTCGCGCGGCAGTGCGGGGACACCGCGACCGCGACCGAGGCGGCCGGCCGTCTGGCCCTGCTGGACCGGCTGACCGGGCCCGCGCCCGGAATACCGCCTGGGGAGCCGGTATGAGCGCCAGCGGCCCGGGTCACGGCAGTGACGTGCTGCTGGTGATGCCGCCGGTGAGCGAGGCCGTGCAGTTCCCCTACCTCGCCCTGCCCCAGCTCGCCGCCGCCTGGAGCGCCCGCGGCTACCGGCCGGTCTGCCGCGACCTGAACCTGGAGTACCGCACCGCGGTGCTCCGCCGGCGGTCGGCCGTCGAGGCGCTGCCACCGGCCGGCCCCGGCTCCGGTTCCGGCTCCGGCTCCGCCAAGGAGGCCTTCCGCCGGATCAGCGAGCGCTACCGGGAGGACCACGGCCAGCGGCTGCTCGACCGGTCCCGCGACCGGACCTCCGGCTTCGACCAGGAGGTGGCCATCCGTGCCGTCGTCCGGTACGTCACCCAGCAGGCCACCGAGGACGGCTGGATGGTGCCCGGCCCCTTCCCGCTGTCCCGGATGGACCGGCTCGTCGAGGCCGGCAGCACCGGCTGGTCGGCGCGCTGGGGCGCGGCGCGGCTGGCGGAGCTGCTGGACCGGCACCGGCCCCGGGTACTGGCCTTCTCCATCCCCTTCTTCAGCCAGCTGGTGCCCACCCTCGCCCTGTGCACCCTGCTCAAGGGGCAGCGCCCGGACCTGCGGATCATGGTCGGCGGGCCGACCGTACAGATGTGGGCGCGGATGCTGCGCCGCACCGTGGCGGCGGCCCGGCACGTGGACCACTGGTGCCTGGGCCACGGCGAGGACTACCTCGGACGGATCCTCGACGGTCCGGACTCCCCCATTGCGGAGCCCGGCCTCGCGGACGGCTTCGTGCTGAACGAGCAGCCCATGCCGGACTTCGGCCAGTTCGACTTCGCCGACTACAGCAACCAGGCCCACCAGTTCCCCTACCGGCTGACCGTCGGCTGCTTCTGGGGCAAGTGCACCTTCTGCTCGTACGGCAACCGCTACCACGACGCCCGGGCCTTCCAGCAGGTCTCCCCGGAGGTGGCGGCCGGCCATCTGGTCGAACTGGCCGCCCGGCTGGGGATCACCGATGTGGCGGTCACCGACGAGAACACGGGCCTGCGGCATCTGATGCGGGTGATGCGCGCGGTCCGCGACCGCGGCGCGGCGCTGACCTTCCGGGTCCGGGCCCGGCTCGAACCGGAGCTGGCCGACCCCGCGTTCTGCGAGCGGCTGTACGCCCTGGGGTGCGTACAGATGTCGGCGGGGTACGAGACCGACGCGCAGGGCATCCTCGACTCACTGCGCAAGGGCCAGGACGCCCGGCACGCCGAGCGGGCGGTGGCCAATCTGACCGCGGCGGGGATCACCACCAACCTGTCGTTCATGGACGGCTTTCCGCATCCGGAGGCCGAACAGGGGCACCGGGACACCGTGGCGGTCATCCGGCGGCATCCGGAGGACATGGGCCTGGACACGATGCAGCTGCTGGTCGCCGAGCCGGGCAGCCACCTGTGGGAGAGCCGGCGGGCGCACGCGGAGTACGCCGAGGGTGCCGGGGACGAGTACCTGATCACCAACGAGGGGCTGGCCTTCGCCGCCGGGCGGGTCGGCGGTGCCCTGCTGGACCTGGAGGCCACCGAGGAGGCCCGGCAGCGGCTGCTGCGGATGGGGGTGGAGGCCGTGCCCGACGCGGAGCGGTCGAGCCGGCCCGACCTGGTGCAGCGGCCGGAGGCGGTGGCCGGGTCCGCCCCGGCGGACGCCCTGGTGGCTGCGGGTGTGCCGGTCCGGCCGCGGTTCGGGGTCGCGCTGGACGTCGTACGGGCGCAGTGGTTCCTGGCGGATCTGGCGTGGCCGCGGATGGCCGCGCTGCCGCCGGGGGTGGCGCGGGCCGGGGACGGGCGGCTGACCGGAGACGGACCGGGGGCCCGCCGGTGGCTGTCCCGGATGGTGGAGAAACGCCTGCTGGAAGTAGTGGAAGGGGGCATCTGATGGAAGCGGCAGCGGATACGGGACGACCGGAGCGGACGGAGAGGCTCGGTCTCGGCCTGGGTATGGACCTGGTGTGGGGCGAGCGGATCGGCTTCGAGAAGTCCGGCGAGGGCCGGCCCACGGACCAGGTGGCGGCCTTCCTCGGCCGGCACGCGCGGGACTACGACTACATGTTCGTCGCCTTCCAGCCCATCGACTACGGCCCGCTGGAGCCGGAACGCTATTTCCCCGCCTACGACCGGCTGTTCGGCCTGTTCGGGGCGGACCGGCCGCGCGCCTTCCACCACACGATGCTGAACACGGGCAGCCCGGAGGAGTACGGGAAGGCCGCGGTCGCGGAGTTCACCAATGCGCTGATCGAGCGCTACGGGTTCCGCTGGGTCATCGAGGACCTGGGCATCTGGTCGCTGGGCGGGCGCAGTCTGCCGTATCCGATGCCTCCGGTGCTGACGGCCGAGGGGCTGCGGCGGTGCATCGGCCATGTCGGGGAGTGGGTGCGGCGGCTGGACGCCCCGCTGTCGGTGGAGTTCCCCGGGTTCACCGAGGGCGGCAGCTTCCTCGTCGGGACCATGGACGCGTTCGCCTTCTTCGACACGGTGATCCGCGAGACCGGCGCCCTCGCCACCATCGACATCGGGCACATCCTCGCCTACCAGTGGCTGATGGGGCGGACCGGAGAGCGCATGTTCGAGGGGCTGGAGGCGCTGCCGCTGGACCGGTGCCACGAGGTGCACCTGTCGGGCTGCCAGATCGTCGACGGCCGGTTCCGGGACCTGCACCACGGGGTGCTCCTCGACGAGCAGCTGACCCTGCTGGCCCATCTGCTGCCGCGGATGCCCCGCCTGACCGGGGTCACCTACGAGGACCCGAACTTCGATGCGGCGGGCGAGCTGGTGCCGAAGTCGCGGCCGAACGCCGAGCGGCTCTTCGCGCTGGTCCGTGCGTGGCAGGAGGAGGCCCGTGCCGGTGTCCGCTGACCCACATGACCACGATGACCACGACCGGATTCTGCAGGTACTGGACCGGCTGCTGTACGACAGCGCCGTCCGGACCGCATTCATCGAGCACGGGCCGGCCGATCCGCGGCTGGGTCTGGACCCGGAGCTGGTCGCCGCCTTCGCCCGGGTGGACGTCCGGGAACTGGCCCTGGTGGGGCGGAACATCCGGTCCAAGGTGGTCAGCGGCGGCACCGGGACCGGCCCGGGGCTGGCCCGGGGCTTCGCCCGGTCGCTGGAGGTGATCCGCGAGCGGACCGGGCGGACGACGAACGAGGTGGCCGAACTGTTCGTGGCCTCGCCGGAGTTCCGGGAGTTCCGGGACGTGCCGTTCTCGCCGGCCGGGCGGGGACGGCTGCTGCCGGAGTGCTTCCACCGGTTCGTCGCCGGTTCCGCGCCGCCGCTGTCCGGGGTGGAACCGCTGGTGCACCACGAGGCGGCGGTGGGGGTGGCCCAGGCGGTGGCCACCGGGGCGGAGGCGACCTTCGCGGTGGGGCTGGCCGGGTTCGCCTCGTACGGCGGGGTGCAGTGCGCCTTCCGGGAGTACGCGGAGGCGCCCGCCGACTGGTCGCTGGAGCCGACCCTCTACCTGGCGGCACCGGGCCGCTGTGTGGTCGGGCGGGGCACCCGGCCGGTGTTCGACGCGCTGGTCGCCGTCCTGGCGGGCCGGGCGGAGTCACTCGCGCCGAAGGTCCGGGAATCCCTGGAGGCACGGCTGCGGAACTGGGGGCTGCGATGAGCGAGCGGACCGTACTGGACATCGGTGAGTTCTACGAGACCTTCTGGCGCCGGTGGCCGGTGGTGTGGCGGGGCTGCGGGAGCGAGTTCCTCTCCCCCGCCCTGGACTGGGACCGGATCGCGGCGCTGGAGGAGCGGCTGGCGGAGGAGGAGCCGGAAGGGGCGGAGGTGCGGCGGCGGGCGGACGGGCAGGTGCTGTTCGTCAACCAGGCGCAGCACGTGCTGCCCGCGCTCGATGCGGCCTGTGCGGTGCTGGCGGGCCGGTTCGGGTGGCGGGAGTGCACCGCCGACCTGTCGGTGACCCGGGGCGGGGGTGCGGGCATCGGCTGCCATTTCGACCACAGCGACAACTTCGTGGTGCAGCAGCGGGGTGCGAAGGACTGGCTGGTCGGACTGCCGGAGCACACCTCCCCGGACCGGCAGCGCAAGCGGATGCTGGACGTGAAGGGGTTCGTGCCCTCGGGGCGGCTGCCCGAGGAGCCGTTCCGGGTCCGGCTGGAGCCCGGCGACGTGCTGTACCTGCCGGTGTTCGCCCCGCACGAAGGCGTCCAGGGGGATACGGCGGCGGGCTCGGTCAGCGTGTCCTTCTCCTGCAATGCGGAGAGCGCCCTGACCCGGTACCTGCGGCCACTGCTGCGCCGGCTGTCGGAGGAGCAGCCGTGGTGGGAGCCGCTGCCGCCGGCCGGGGCCGCGGGTCCGCAGGACGCGCAGCGGCTGGAGGAGGCGCTGGTACGGGCACTGCGGGACGTGACGGCGGATGGGACGGCGGACGGGAGGGGACGGGTATGAGGGTGAAGGACCTGGCGGCGGACCGGTCTGCGGCGGGGCTGCCGGATCTGGCGCTGATCGTGCTGGCCGAGGACGCGGCGGCGGTGGCGGCCAATGAGCAGCTGAACCGGGTGGTGGCCCGGCAGTACCTGGTGCGGGTGCTGCGGGCGGTGCAGCGGCTGGACGGGGAGCACCGGGCGGATCCGGCGCTGTCCCGGGTGCGGGAGCTGCTGGACGCCATGGATGTGGATGCCGCCCTGTCCTGGGCGCTGCGGCCCGAGGTGACGGGCTGGGTGTGGCGGGCCGAGGCGCGCTCGGTGGACCCGGCGCGGCTGCTGCGGGTGCTGGCGGACTGTCTGGCGTACGACCCGGCAGCGGCTCCGGCCGTGGTGCGGCTGGGCTCGCCGGGCGGGCCGGCGCCGGTGGTGACCGGGGAGGGGCTCGCCGGAGGTTCGGTGTTGCTGGACTGGGTTGCGGAGGGCGACGAGTGGCCGGTCCGGCTGGATGCGGCCCGGGCCCGGGCGTTCGCGGCCCGGCTGCAGGCGGCGGCGGAGCTGCTGGCGGCCCAGTGGCCGGAGGGGCTGGCGCTGGCCGCGCGGGACATCCGGGGGTTCGCCGCGCTGGGCAACCACCGGGGGCTGAAGCCGCTGAACTTCAGTGTGCACGGGCTGCGCGGGCTGGTGCTGACCAGCGAGCGTCCGGCGTACATGCTCGCCCAGACGCTGGTGCACGAGGGGACCCACCAGAGGTTCAGCGGGGTGCTGGACTGTGTGGCGCTGGTGCGGAACCCGAAGGCCACCCACCATTCGCCGTTCGTCGATGCGGAGCGACCGCTGGGGCACATCCTGCACGGCATCCTGTCCTTCATCAACGATGCGTACGCGGCCTGGCGGCACCAGGCGGTGGAGCGGGATCCGGTGGAGCTCGACCGGCTGGAGCGGTACCGGCTGCAGAAGGTGGAGCAGCTGCGGGCCGCGGAGAAGAACCTGCTGGAGGTGGCCGAGCCGACTCCTGCCGGGGAGCGGCTGCTGGCCGGCTGCCGGGCCGCGATCGGCCGGCTGAGCGGCGACTGAGCGTGGCTGACCGAAATACGGTCGACCTGCTGGCAGCGGGGCTGCGGGAGGCGGCCGGGGTGTTCGGCCCGGCGGCCTCGATAGCGCGGCGGGAGCGGGCCGACGGTCTGATACGGGTGCACATTCGGCTGGGTCCGGCCCGGCACGGCCACACCCCGCAGTGGGGGGTGGCGGCCTATGACGGCGGCTTTGTGGCGCGTGAACTCGCGCAGGGGATACAGCAGTTACGGAGGGACCGGGAGCTGCTGGCGCACCGGGTGCCGGTGGACCGGCCGCTGGCCGGGGCGGCCCTGCTCTCGCCGGCCGCGGCCGGGGTCTTCGTCCACGAGTGCTTCGGGCACACCAGCGAGGCGGACAACTACCTGGCCGCGCAGGCGGCCGGGGCGGACCGGCGGCTGGGCGACCGGTGGACCGCGGCCCCCCTGACGGTCCGGGACCGGCCGGGCGCCCGCCCGTATGCGGGCAGCTACCGGCACGACGACGAGGGCACCCTGGCCCGCCCGGTCACCCTGCTGACGGACGGCCGGTGGACGGGGCTGCTGACGCATCGGGCGACGCGGCGGCTGAGCGGCGGCCGGAGCACCGGCCACGGGCGGGGCCGGGCGGGTGCCGCGCTGCCCCGGTGCAGCGTGCTGGAGGTCGCCCCGGGGCCGCATCCGCCGGCCGAGCTGCTGCGGCGGATGGGCGGGGGCTGGCTGCTGGGCACCCCGGTGGGCGGCTGGTCGGTGCGGGGGCTGGTGATACTGGAACTGCTGTGGGTGCGCCGGGTCGAGGGGGGCCGGCTCACGGACGAGGTGCGCGGGCCGGCGGTGGTCTGCGCGCGGAAGTCCGCGCTGGCGGCCCGGGTCTCGGCGATCGGCAGCGACCCGGTGGTGCACAGCTCCCCGTACACCTGCGTCAAGGAGGGGCACGAGGTCGGCTCGACCCTGATCAGCCCTTCACTGCTGCTGGACCGCTGTGTGCTGCGGCCGTTGGACCAGCTGACCCGGGCGGGCTGAGCGGGGCGGGCGGGCTCGCCGGGCCGGGCCGGCTCATGCGGTGGTCATCCCTCCGTCCACCGTGAACTCGGCGCCGGTGATGTACGAGGAGGCGTCCGAGCAGAGGAAGAGCACCAGCTCGCCGACCTCCTCGGGGCGGCCCATCCGGGCCAGCGGCAGATGCGACCAGTCCCGGCCGGCCACCGCCCCGGCCACCATCGGGGTGTCGATCGCCCCCGGGTGCACCGAGTTGACCCGGATCTTGTCCCCGCCCAGGTCCAGTGCCGCCGAGCGGGTCAGGCCGCGCAGCCCGAACTTGGTGGAGCCGTAGGCCGCGTGGCCCGGGATGCCGACCAGGCCGGCGGTGGAGGAGATGTTGACGATCGAGCCGCCGCCGGCGGTCCGCAGCACCGGGGCCACGGCCCGGATGCCGAGGAAGGGGCCGAGCAGGTTGACCCGGAACAGCAGCTCGAAGCCCTCCGGGCTCTGCTCCTCCACGTGCGCGGTGTGCCACAGGGCGGCATTGTTGACCAGGGCGGAGACCGTACCGAAGGCGTCCACGGCCGCCCGGACGGTGCTGTCCCAGCTCGCCGGATCGGCCACGTCGTGGCGGAGGAACAATCCCTGGCCGCCGAGTTCGGCCGCGACGGCCCGGCCCTCCTCCTCGCGTACGTCGGTGACGACGACCCGGGCCCCGGCCGCCGCGCAGAGCCGGGCCTCGGCCGCGCCCTGGCCGCGGCCGGCGCCGGTGATCAGGACCACCTTGCCGTCGAGTGACGCAGTCACGGGTCGACCCTCCTCGGCTCTACTCCGAATAGGAATACTTCTAGCAGGCATATCCGTCAGGGGGAAGGGGGCCGCCGGGGACCGGTCGTAGACTTCGCCGCGTGGCAGAAGAGACGAACAGGCGCACCCTCCCCGCGACCAGCTGGGCGGTGCTCGGGCTGCTCTCCTTCGGGGAGGAGCTCTCCGGCTACGACCTGAAGAAATGGTCGGACCGGTCCCTGCGGTTCTTCTACTGGAGCCCGTCCTTCAGCCAGATCTACAGCGAGCTCAAGCGCCTGGAACAGGCCGGCTACGCCTCGTCCCGGATGGTCGCCCAGGAGACCGGCAGCCGCGACAAGCGGGTGTACCGGATCACCCCCGAAGGCCTGGCCGCCGTACGGGAATGGGCCCGCGAGGCCCCGGTCGATCCGCCGGTGCTCAAGCACGGGCCGATGCTCCGGCTCTGGCTGGGCCATCTGCTGGAGCCGGAGCAGATGCGCGAAGTCCTGTTGCAGCACCAGGAGTTCGCGGAATCGATGCGGCTCCGGGCGGTGGCCGACGCGGAGGCGGCCCAGGGGGAGGCGGCCTGGGCGTACCCGGCGCTCACCCTCAAGTGGGCGGAGCGGTACTACGCCTCCGAGCGCGATCTGGCGGCCGGCATGCTGTCCGACATCGAGGAGCTGGGCCCGCTCCCGTAGGCGCGCCGGGAGCGGCGGCGCGCCGCCCCGGTATCGGGTGAACCTGAGCTTGGATACCCGTATGACGACGAACAACTGGGCAGCGTTCGAGCAGGCGGAACCCGAGTTCGCGGCGACGGTACGGGCCCGCTTCGCGCAGTACCCCCACCATGTCCTCGCCACCCTCCGCAAGGACGGATCGCCCCGGGTGGCCGGCCTGAACACCGAGTTCCGGGGTGGCGAGCTGTGGCTCGGGATGATGCCGGACTCCCGGAAGGCGAAGGACCTGCAGCGCGATCCGCGGTTCGCGCTGCACACCAACCCGGGGGCGGGCGAGACCATGCCGGACGGTGACGTCCGGATCTCCGGCCGGGCCATCGAGGTCGTCGACCCGCCGGAGCAGCACCGGTTCGCGGAGGAGACGGGCACTGAGCATCCGTTCCACCTGTTCCGCACGGAGCTGACGGAGGTGGTCCACATCGGGGTCGACGGCGATGACCTGGTGATCCGGGCCTGGACCCCGGCGCGCGGGCTGCGCACCCTGCGCCGGGGCAACGACGACGAGCCGCCGCGGGAGGACTGACGGTCAGTCGTCGTCGGAACCGGCGTCCACGTCGGAATCCGAGTCCGCGTCGGAATCTGAGTCGGAGTCGGAACCGGTGTCGACGTCGGCATCGTCATCGGCATCGGAGTCGGAATCGGAATCGGAATCCGGGTCCGGCGCGGGGTCTACGGCCGGGTCCTCTTCGAGCGCGCCGGTCAGGGCCACGTCGAGCCAGTTGCGGTCGATGTTGATGGTGATCCCGCCGTAGGTCGCGTTGTGGTCGCCCCGGAACTGGTGGGCGCGCCGGCCGCCGACCCACTGGGCGGTGCCGGCCGGCAGCCCCATGTCGGCGTCGGTCACCGAGGCCGACCGGTTCCAGGCCGCCGCCCACAGCACGTCGGGCATCGAGCCGGGCGCCTGGTCGTGGTGGCGGCTGAGGGCCTTCACCCCGGAGCTCGCCGACACGTAGGCGCCGGAGCGGTAGCCCAGCTGGTGCAGTTGTTCCGTCCAGGCGACCAGGTAGGACACCACGGGGGCGTCCCAGGTGGCGCGGTCGGTGTAGCTCTCGACGTCGTTGTAGAGGATGGTGCCCTCGGCCAGGCCCAGCCGGCGGGCAGCCGCCACGGCCCCGTCGGCGGCGGTCCGGCCCTGCTCCGCAGCGGTGCTGGGCGAGGTGGACAGGCCGGTGCTGCCGTTGTGCCAGGGCTGCGGGCCGACCCAGATCGGCATCAGGTGCCAGCCGGTGTCCGCCTGCTGCCGTACCCAGTCGGCGGTCAGCTTCGGCTGGGCGCAGGCCCGGGCCGGACCGCCGATGTAGACGCCGATGGCTCTGAAGGGGGACTCCTTGAACCAGGCGTCCATGGTGCTCTGGGCGGGCGCGGTGCAGGCGTCGAAGCCCTCGCCGCGGTAGGGGGCCTGGGCTTCCACGTCGACCCGGACCGCGGGCGTGACGGGCGGTACGACGGGCCGTCGGGCGGCGCCGGTCCGTGCGCCCGCCATCACCCGGCGGGCTGCCGCGGGCGTGTCCCCGTACGAGACGGTGGCCATGAGGCCGGCCTGGCGCAGCGCGTACCGGATCTCGTTGCTGCCGCCCGGCGGCGCGGCGGCGGGCAGCGCGGTGCCCAGGGGAACGGTCACGGTGGGGATGTCGGCGCGCTCGGGGGCGCCCCGGAGGGGTTCCAGGTGCAGGGTGTCGGCGCGGGCGGCCACCGCCCGGCCGGAGCAGTCGCGTTGGCTGCCGGCCGGCCCGAGGTAGAGGCTCGGCACGTCCAGGCGCAGGCAGGTGTCGGGGGTGCGGTCGAGGTCGACGATCCGCCAGTGGCCGGGGACGGTGAGCCGCATCCCCTGGTAGGACACGGTCCGCTCCCCCTCGGGCGGGGCGGCGGGGGCCGGGGCCGCGGCGGACGGGGCGAGGGCGGCGGAGGCCAGGGTCATGGCCCCGACCAGGGAACTCAGCAGAATCCGAGACAGCATGGACCTGTAGGTACCAGACCGTGTGCCCGCTCAACTGCGCCTCCCGGAGGCCTTTCTCGTGCGTCACCCGCACGGGTGCGGCGAGTGCCTGCGCGTCGGAAAAATCAGGTGCCCCGGACCGGTCCGGCTTCCTACACTCGCCAAGCCGAATACCGAGAAGGACGAGAGAGGGGAGCCAGGGTGATGTGCCGTCAGCGCACTGCCGCCTTCGTTCCCCCTGCCCGGTACGACGTGATCCGAGTGTCCCGCGGCGCGCGGTGTCCGCTGCGCGCCCGACACCGCATGCCCGTGACCTGAGGTGACGCACGCCTGAGTGCTGCTGTCGCCTGCCGGCCGGGAATCGCGCTGCCGCTTTCTCTTCTCGTCCGAAAGGCCCTGGGCCATGCGCACCAACCCCACCAACCTCACCAACCCCACCACCCTTGTCCGGAACCTCGGCATCCTTGCCCACGTCGACGCCGGCAAGACCACCCTCACCGAGCGGATCCTGTTCGCCACCGGCACCATCCACAAACGGGGCGAGGTCCAGAACGGGACGACCGTCACCGACTTCGACTCCCAGGAACGCGACCGCGGCATCACCATCTTCGCCGCGGCCGTGAGCTGCGCCTGGGGCGGACACCGGGTCAACCTGATCGACACGCCGGGCCATGTCGACTTCGCCGACGAGGTGGAGCGGTCCCTGCGGGTCCTGGACGGGGCGGTCGCCGTGTTCGACGGCGTCGCGGGGGTCGAGCCGCAGAGCGAATCGGTGTGGCGGCAGGCCGACCGGTACGGGGTGCCGCGGATCGCGTTCGTGAACAAGCTGGACCGGGCCGGTGCCGACCTCGACACGGCGGTCGCCTCGATCCGGGACCGGCTGGGCGCCGTCCCGCTGGTGGTGCAGCTGCCCATCGGGCGGGAGGACGGTTTCACCGGCGTGGTGGACCTGCTGGAGATGCGGGCACTGCACTGGCCGGCGGGCGCCGACACGTACGAGACGGGCCCGGTGCCCGAGGAGCTGCGTGCGGAGGCGGAGCGACGGCGCCGGCAGCTGGAGGAGGCGGTGGCCGAACTCCATCCGGCGGCGCTGGAGGAGTTCTGCGCGGCCTCGGAGCTCACCGGGCACACCCTGGCCACGGCCCTGCGCGACCTGACCCTCTCCGGCGACGGCGTGGTGGTGCTGTGCGGCTCGGCGTACCGGAACCGGGGCGTCGAACCGCTGCTGGACGCGGTGCTGGCGTACCTGCCGTCGCCGGCGGACCTGCCGCCGGTGCGTGGCACGCGGCCCGCCGACCCGGCGGAGCCGTTCACGGCGCTGGCGTTCAAGGTGACGGCAACGGCGACGGGACGGCTCACCTATCTCCGGGTGTACGCGGGCACGGTCCGCAAGGGCGAGTCGGTACTGGACCCGGGCACGGGCCGGACGGAACGGATCGGCCGGATCCTGCGGGTGCAGGCGGACCGGCACGAGGAACGGGAGGAGGCGGTGGCCGGTGACATCGTCGCCGTGATCGGGCTGAAGTCGGCCCGGGCCGGGACGACGCTGTGCGCGCCGTCGGCTCCGCTGCTCCTCGAACCGCCGACGGTGGCCGAGCCGGTGGTGTCGGTGGCGGTCGAGGCCCTGCGCAGTACCGACACCGGCCGGCTGGCCTCGGCGCTGGCGCGGCTGGTGGAGGAGGACCCCTCCCTGGTGGTGCGGTCGGATGCGGAGACCGGGCAGACGGTGCTGTCGGGGATGGGCGAACTCCATCTGGAGGTCGCGGTGGAGAAGATCCGCCGCGGGCAGGGTGTGGAGGTCGTCGTCGGCCGGCCGCAGGTCTCCTACCGGGAGACCGTGGTGCGCGGGGTGACCGGCTTCGTCCACCGGCATGTCAAACAGGACGGCGGCTCGGGCCAGTTCGCCCACATCGTGCTGGACGTCGAGCCGGCCGGAGAAGGAGAGGAGGCGGGATTCGTGTTCCGTTCGACGGTCACCGGTGGCCGGGTGCCGCAGGAGTTCGTCCGCGCGGTCGAAGCCGGCTGCCGGGACGCCCTCGGGGCGGGCCCGCTGGGCGGCTACCCGGTGACGGGGCTGCGGGTCACGCTCACCGACGGGGCGACCCACTCCAAGGACTCCTCGGAGATGGCGTTCCGCGCGGCGGGCCGGTTCGGGCTGCGGGACGCGCTGCGCGCGAGCGCGCTGGAGCTGCTGGAGCCGGTCGCGGAGGTCACGGTCACCGTGCCGGACGATGCGGTGGGCGGCGTCCTGGGCGATCTCGCGGCCCGCCGCGGGCGGGTCTCCGCGTCCCGCACGCAGTCCGGCACCGCGGTGGTCACGGCGGCCGTGCCGCTGGCCGAGCTCTTCGGCTACGCGTCCCGGCTCCGCGGCCGTACCCAGGGCCGAGGCACCTTCACCACCCGCCCGGCCCCCCTGGCCCCGGTCCCGCCCTCGATCGCCACGACGGTCCTGACCGGCTAGCCCAGCCATCTGCCACGGCGCCCGCCCTCTTCCGGGTGGGCGCCGTGGCGGAGGCACTGAGTATCCGCACAGGCGGGATGAGTACTCCAGCGCACGCGCGCCGGGCGGTCCGGCCGGTCGAATGGGGTCATGAACGCGACCCCGCCGCCCCAGCCCACCGCAGGCCCGTACGCACCGGCCGGCGCGGGCACCCCGTGGTTCCTGCTCCCGCTGCTGTTCACGCTCCTGGCCCTGCTCGGCGGCGCGTACACCTACCGCTCGAGCATCCTGTCCGGCGGCCCGCTCTGGCTGCTCCTGCCCTACGCGCTGCCGCTCGGCCTGCTCGCCGGATCCTGGATCCCGCCCCGCACCCCGGAGGGCCGCGTCCGCAGCATCGCCCTGGGCGGCGCCGGCAGCTTCATCGCCCTGGTCTACGCGCACGCCGCCAGCGCGCTGCTGTTCACCCTCGCCATCGCGGCCTGGCTCGTCCAGGGGGACTGACACCCGGCCGCCAACGCCACGGCGCCCGCCACCCCTGGTCGGGGACGTGGCGGGCGCGTGTCGAATTCCGTACCTCGTTGTACGGACCGTATGAGGGGTGCCCCGGCCGAAGCCGTCGGGCGGTGCTGCTACGTCACACCATCAGCGAGCGGTCCGTCGGCTTGACCGGGTACGGGAGGGTGCTGGTGCCCGTCAGGAAGCGGTCCACGCCGCGGGCGGCCGAGCGGCCCTCCGCGATGGCCCAGACGATCAGCGACTGGCCGCGGCCCGCGTCGCCGGCCACGAACACGCCGTCGACGTTGGTCGCGTACGACGCATCGCGGGCGACGTTGCCGCGCTCGTCCAGACCCAGGCCGAACTGCTCGACCAAGCCGTTGGACTGGTCCGTGCCGGTAAAGCCCATCGCCAGGGTGACCAGCTGGGCCGGGAGGACCCGCTCGGTGCCGGGCTTCTGGGTCAGCTTGCCCTCGACGAACTCGACCTCGACCAGGTGCAGGGCCTGGACGTTGCCGTCCTCGTCGCCCTCGAAGTGGGTGGTGGAGACGGAGTAGATCCGCTCGCCGCCCTCCTCATGGGCCGAGGTCACCTTGTACAGCATCGGGAAGGTCGGCCACGGCTGCCCCGTGGGCCGGTCCTCCGACGGCCGCGGCATGATCTCCAGCTGGGTGACGGAGGCCGCGCCCTGGCGGTGCGCGGTGCCCACGCAGTCCGCACCGGTGTCGCCGCCGCCGATCACGACCACGTGCTTGCCCTCGGCGGTGATCGGCGGCGCCATGAAGTCGCCCTCCTGCACCTTGTTGGCGAGCGGCAGGTACTCCATCGCGAAGTGGATGCCGTTCAGCTCCCGGCCGGGGACCGGCAGGTCGCGGGAGACGGTCGCGCCGGCCGCGACGACCACCGCGTCGAACCGCTTGCGCAGGTCGGTCGCGGACAGGTCGCGGCCGATCTCGATGCCGGTGCGGAACTTGGTGCCCTCCGCGCGCATCTGCTCGATGCGGCGGTTGATGTGCACCTTCTCCATCTTGAACTCGGGGATGCCGTAGCGGAGCAGACCGCCGATGCGGTCCGCGCGCTCGTACACGACCACGGTGTGGCCGGCCCGGGTCAGCTGCTGCGCGGCGGCCAGACCCGCCGGGCCGGAGCCGATGACCGCGACGGTCTTGCCGGACAGGCGGTCCGGGACCTGCGGCGCGACATCGCCGTTGTCCCACGCCTTGTCGATGATCGAGACCTCGACGTTCTTGATGGTCACGGCCGGCTGGTTGATGCCGAGCACACACGCCGACTCGCACGGCGCCGGGCACAGCCGCCCGGTGAACTCCGGGAAGTTGTTCGTCGCGTGCAGCCGCTCCGAGGCGGCGGACCAGTCCTCGCGGTAGGCGAAGTCGTTCCACTCGGGGATCAGGTTCCCCAGCGGGCAGCCGTTGTGACAGAACGGGATGCCGCAGTCCATGCAGCGGCCGGCCTGCTTGCTGATGATCGGCAGCAGGGAGCCGGGGACGTAGACCTCGTTCCAGTCCTTGAGCCGGTCCTCAACGGGACGGGAGCAGGCGGTCTGCCGCGGGGTGGTGAGGAAGCCCTTCGGGTCAGCCATGGGTCGCCGCCTCCATCATCTTCTCGGTGGTCTCGGACTCGGAGAGTCCGGCCCGCTCAGCGGCGTCCTTGGCGGCGAGCACTGCCTTGTACGTGGTCGGGATGATCTTGCTGAAGCGGTCCACCGAGACGGACCAGTCAGCGAGGAGCCTGGCGGCCACGGTGGACCCGGTCTCCTCCTCGTGGCGGCGCACCACGTCGTGCAGCCACTGCTTGTCCTCGTCGGACAGGGCCTCGACGGCGTCCAGGTTGCCGACGTTGACATTGTCCTGGTTCAGGTCGATGACGTACGCGACACCGCCCGACATGCCGGCCGCGAAGTTGCGCCCGGTCTCGCCGAGGACCACGGCCGTGCCACCGGTCATGTACTCGCAGCCGTGGTCGCCCACGCCCTCCGAGACGACCAGCGCACCGGAGTTGCGGACGCAGAAGCGCTCGCCGGTGCGGCCCCGCAGGAACATCTCGCCGCCGGTCGCGCCGTAGCCGATGGTGTTGCCCGCGATGACCGAGTACTCGGCCAGGTGGTCGGCGCCGCGGTCCGGGCGGACCACGATCCGGCCGCCGGACAGGCCCTTGCCGACGTAGTCGTTGGCGTCGCCCTCGAGGCGGAGGGTGATGCCCTTCGGGACGAAGGCGCCGAAGGACTGGCCGGCGCTGCCAGTGAAGGTCAGGTCGACGGTGTTGTCGGGCAGGCCCGCACCGCCGAACCGCTTGGTGACCTCGTGGCCGAGCATGGTGCCGACGGTCCGGTTGATGTTCCGGATCGCGACCTGGGCCCGGACCGGCTGCGCCTGCTCCGCCGTGGCGGCTTCCAGCGCATCGGCCGCGAGCTCGATCAGCTCGTTGTCCAGGGCCTTCTCCAGGCCGTGGTCCTGGGCGACCACCGCGTGGCGGACGGCGCCCTCGGGCAGGTCCGGCACGTGGAACAGCGGCTCCAGGTCCAGGCCCTGCGCCTTCCAGTGGGTGACGGCCGCGCTGGTGTCCAGCAGCTCGGCGTGGCCGACGGCCTCCTCCAGCGTACGGAAGCCCAGCTCGGCGAGGAGCTCGCGCACCTCCTCCGCGATGAACTCGAAGAAGTTGACGACGAACTCGGGCTTGCCGGAGAACCGGTCGCGCAGCACCGGGTTCTGGGTGGCGATGCCGACCGGGCAGGTGTCCAGGTGGCAGACGCGCATCATGATGCAGCCGGAGACGACGAGCGGCGCGGTCGCGAAACCGAACTCCTCGGCGCCGAGCAGCGCGGCGATGACCACGTCGCGGCCGGTCTTGAGCTGGCCGTCGGTCTGGACGACGATCCGGTCGCGCAGACCGTTGAGCAGCAGGGTCTGCTGGGTCTCGGCGAGGCCGAGCTCCCAGGGGCCGCCCGCGTGCTTGAGCGAGGTGAGCGGGGAGGCGCCGGTTCCGCCGTCGTGGCCGGAGATCAGGACCACGTCCGCGTGCGCCTTGGAGACACCCGCGGCGACCGTGCCCACGCCGACCTCGGAGACGAGCTTCACGTGGATGCGCGCGACCGGGTTGGCGTTCTTGAGGTCGTGGATCAGCTGAGCCAGGTCCTCGATGGAGTAGATGTCGTGGTGCGGCGGCGGGGAGATCAGGCCGACGCCCGGGGTGGAGTGCCGGGTCTTGGCGACCCACGGGTAGACCTTGTGGCCGGGCAGCTGGCCGCCCTCGCCGGGCTTGGCGCCCTGCGCCATCTTGATCTGGATGTCGTCCGCGTTGACCAGGTACTCGCTGGTGACGCCGAAGCGGCCGGAGGCGACCTGCTTGATCGACGACCGGCGGGCCGGGTCGTACAGGCGGTCCGGGTCCTCGCCGCCCTCACCGGTGTTGGACTTGGCGCCCAGCTGGTTCATGGCGATGGCGAGGGTCTCGTGCGCCTCCTTGGAGATGGAGCCGTACGACATGGCGCCGGTGGAGAAGCGCTTGACGATCTCGGAGACCGGCTCGACCTCGTCCACGGAGATGGCCGGACGGCCCGACTCACCCGTCTTGAAGCCGAAAAGGCCGCGGAGCGTCATCAGCCGCTCGGACTGCTCGTTCACCCGGTCCGTGTACTTCTTGAAGATGTCGTACCGGCGGTTGCGGGTGGCGTGCTGGAGGCGGAAGACCGTCTCCGGGTCGAACAGGTGCGGCTCGCCCTCGCGGCGCCACTGGTACTCGCCGCCGATCTCCAGGGCGCGGTGCGCCGGGGCGATGCCGGAGGCCGGGTAGGCCTTGGCGTGGCGGGCGGCCACCTCCTTGGCGATGACCTCCAGGCCGGCGCCGCCGATCTTGGTGGCGGTGCCGTTGAAGTAGGTGGCGACGAATTCCTCGTTGAGGCCGACGGCCTCGAAGACCTGGGCGCCGCGGTAGGAGGCGACGGTGGAGATGCCCATCTTGGACATGACCTTCAGTACGCCCTTGCCGAGGGCGTAGATCAGGTTCTTGATGGCCTGCTCGGGCTCCAGGCCGGAGAGGAAGGTGCCCGCGCGCAGCAGGTCCTCGACCGACTCCATGGCCAGGTACGGGTTGACGGCGGCGGCGCCGTAGCCGATGAGCAGCGCGACGTGGTGGACCTCGCGGACGTCGCCGGCCTCGATGAGCAGGCCCACCTGGGTGCGCTGCTTGGTGCGGATCAGGTGGTGGTGCACCGCGGAGGTGAGCAGCAGCGACGGGATCGGCGCGTGCTCGGCGTCCGAGTGGCGGTCCGAGAGGACGATCAGGCGGGCGCCGTTCGCGATGGCGGCGTCGGCCTCGGCGAAGATCTCGGTGATCCGGGCGGCGAGGGCCTCGCCGCCGCCGGAGACCCGGTACAGGCCGGACAGGGTCGCGGCCGTCATGCCGGGCATGTCGCCGTCGGCGTTGATGTGGATGAGCTTGGCCAGCTCGTCGTTGTCGATCACCGGGAACGGCAGCATGATGTTGCGGCAGGACGCGGCGGTCGGCTCCAGCAGGTTGGCCTGCGGGCCGATGTGGGAGCGCAGCGAGGTGACGAGCTCCTCGCGGATGGCGTCCAGCGGCGGGTTGGTGACCTGCGCGAACAGCTGGGTGAAGTAGTCGAAGAGCAGCCGGGGGCGCTCGGACAGGGCCGCGATCGGGGAGTCCGTACCCATGGAGCCGAGCGGCTCGCCGCCGGTGCGGGCCATCGGCGCGAGGATGATGCGGAGCTCTTCCTCGGTGTAGCCGAAGGTCTGCTGGCGGCGGGTGACCGAGGCGTGGGTGTGCACGATGTGCTCGCGCTCGGGCAGGTCCTCGAGCTCGATCTCGCCGGTCTCCAGCCATTCGGCGTACGGAGCGGCAGCCGCGAGCCCGGCCTTGATCTCGTCGTCCTCGATGATCCGCTTCTGGGCGGTGTCGACGAGGAACATCTTGCCGGGCTGCAGGCGGCCCTTGCGGACGACCTTGGCGGGGTCGATGTCGAGGACACCGACCTCGGAGCCGAGCACGACGAGGCCGTCATCGGTGACCCAGTAGCGGCCGGGGCGCAGACCGTTGCGGTCGAGGACCGCGCCGACCTGGGTGCCGTCGGTGAAGGTGACGCAGGCGGGGCCGTCCCACGGCTCCATCATCGTGGCGTGGTACTGGTAGAACGCGCGGCGGGCCGGGTCCATGGAGGTGTGGTTCTCCCACGCCTCCGGGATCATCATCAGCACGCTGTGCGGCAGCGACCGGCCGCCGAGGTGCAGGAGCTCCAGGACCTCGTCGAAGGAGGCCGAGTCGGAGGCGTCCGGGGTGCAGATCGGGAAGATCCGCTCCAGCTTGTCGGCACCGAAGAGCTCCGAGGCCAGCTGGGACTCGCGGGCGCGCATCCAGTTCCGGTTGCCCTTGACCGTGTTGATCTCGCCGTTGTGCGCGACGAAGCGGTACGGGTGGGCGAGCGGCCAGGACGGGAAGGTGTTCGTCGAGAACCGCGAGTGGACCAGGGCGACGGCCGAGGCGAACCGGCGGTCGGAGAGGTCCGGGAAGAAGGGCTCCAGCTGGCCGGTGGTCAGCATGCCCTTGTAGACGATGGTGCGGGCGGAGAGCGACGGGAAGTAGGTGCCCGCCTCGCGCTCGGCGCGCTTGCGCAGCACGAAGGCCTTGCGGTCCAGCTCCAGGCCGGTGGTGCCATTGCTGACGAACAGCTGCCGGAAGGCCGGCATGGTGGCGCGGGCACCGTTGCCGAGCAGGTCGGGGGTGACCGGGACCTCGCGCCAGCCGAGGACCGTCAGGCCCTCCTCGGCGGCGATGGCCTCGATCTGCTCCACGGCGACGGCCTGTGCGGTGCCGTCGGCGGGGAGGAAGGCGATGCCGACGGCGTAGCCGCCGGCCTTGGGGAGCTCGAATCCGGCGACCTCACGGAGGAAGGCGTCCGGGACCTGGGACAGGATGCCGGCGCCGTCGCCCGAGTCGGGCTCGGAGCCGGTCGCGCCGCGGTGCTCGAGGTTCCGCAGTACGGTCAGCGCCTGCTCAACGAGCGTGTGGGTGGCCTCGCCGGTGAGGTTCGCCACGAAGCCGACGCCACAGGCGTCCTTCTCGTTGCGCGGGTCGTACATGCCCTGGGGGGCGGGGCGACCGTCCATGGGCGACCAGGCAGTGGTGCTGGGGCCGGTCGCGGAGTGCGTGGATGCGGAACGCATCGGCTCTCCCGTCGTCGTCGTGGCATATGTGCATAGCCGAGGGACGACGTTGGCCCTCTGCGAAATTTCGTGCAGGTTACATGATGACCGCAATCCCGCGAAGCGGATATCGCGTTTCAGCATGCGGACACTGCCCGAGGCAGAAAGAAGGGACCTTCGCAGCTGAGCAGACGCGGACGGGTCGGAGGTCCCGGAGCGGGGTGAGCATCATTGCCCACGGCGCTGAGGTCTCATGCCCGGCGGACATGGAATCGAAACCGCCGGGAAACCCACTACTTATGTCAGATCCTGCATAGTGTCTCACTACCGCGCGGGTCAGCCTAGGGCCGAACCGATCCAGGTTCCCAGGATGTACGTCACACCGGCCGCCGCGCCACCCAGCAGGAGCTGCCGGAGCCCGCTGCGCCACCAGGTGGCCGCGGTGACCCGGGCGACCACCGCGCCGCACAGGAACAGCCCTGCCAGCGCGAGCAGCACGGCCGGCCAGATGGCCGTGGCGCCGAGCAGGTAGGGCAGGACCGGCACCAGCGCGCCCAGCGCGAACGAGCCGAACGAGGACACGGCCGCGACCAGCGGGGACGGCAGGTCCTCCAGGTCTATGCCGAGCTCCTCGCGGGCGTGGATCTCCAGCGCCTGCTCGGGGTCCCGGGACAGCTGCATGGCCACCTCGCGGGCCAGCGCCGGCTCCACCCCGCGGGAGACGTAGAGCTCGGCGAGCTCCTCCATCTCGTCCACCGGATGCTTGCGCAACTGCTGCCGCTCGACGTCGAGTTCCGCCAGGACCAGATCACGCTGCGAGGCGACCGAGGTGTACTCTCCGGCAGCCATCGAGAAGGCGCCGGCCGCCAGCCCGGCCAGACCGGTGATCACCACAGCCTGCGGGGCGACCGCGCCGCCCGCCACACCGGTCATCAGCGCGAGGTTGGAGACCAGGCCGTCCATCGCCCCGAACACCGCCGGCCGCAGCCATCCGCCGTTGACGTCACGGTGGGTGTGGTTGTCGCGGTGGGCCTCATGGAGTGGCGCTTCGAGGTCGATGATGGACATGTGGCTTTGCTCCCCTTTGCGTATGACGAGATCCAGGCAGGCATCCCGTCCCCCTGAACACCTCGAAACTACGCACGATTTCTGGCCGCCGCCAGCAAGGAAGGCCGTACTTACCTGGGCTTTTGCGGTTCGGCGACCGGGTGACGGGCGGCTTGGAGGGGTGTTTCGCGCCATGCGACAAACCGAATGCCGTGGCACAAATCCCCCAAGGGCTCATGATGAGTCCCACCAAGTGGGAGAGGCGCGCCATGGAGCTGATTGCATGCAATCCGCAGGTCCTCCTCGAACGGGCCAGGGGCGCTCTTCTGGGCCTCGCGGTGGGCGATGCGCTGGGTGCCCCCGCGGAGAACATGAAGCCCTCGGAGATCCGTTCACGATGGGGGCGGATCGAGGGCTTCGTCTCGGACGACCCGGCCGGCACGGACGACACGGAGTACGCCATCTTCTCGGGCCTCCTGCTGGCGCGGCACGGCTCCGCCCTGACCGTCCCTCATGTCGAACGGGCCTGGCACCACTGGATCGCCGACCTGGACGAGGGCCCGTTCCGGGGGGCCGGCTTCTCGGAGCGCGGCACCCTGGAGAACCTGCGGCGGGGGCTGGCGGCCCCCATCTCGGCCCAGCACCGGCACGCCTGGTCGGACGGCCTGGCCATGCGGGCGGCGCCCTTCGGGGTCTTCGCGGCGGGCCGCCCGGCCGAGGCCGCGCGCCTGGTCGCCATCGACGGCACGGTCAGCCACGACGGCGAGGGCATCTACGGCGGCCAGGCGGTCGCGGCCGGGGTCGCGGCGGCGATGGCCGGCGGCTCCCCCGCCTCGGTCGTCTCCGCCGCCCTGTCCGTGATCCCCTCGGACTCCTGGACGGCCCGTTCGCTGCGGCGGGCGGTGACGGCGGCGCCGCGGGGGGAACGGGCGGTGCGCTCGGCGGTGGTCATCGGCGGCTACCCCTGGACGGACCTGGCCCCGGAGGCGGTCGGCCTCGCCTTCGGCGCGTTTGCCGCGTCGGGCGGCGAGTTCCGCTCCTCCGTGCTGACCGCGGTCAACATGGGCCGCGACGCCGACACCACGGCGGCGGTGGCCGGGGCCCTGTCCGGCGCGCTGTGCGGCATCGCCGCCATCCCCGCCGACTGGTCCTCGGCCATCGGCCCGGTCCGCGGCAGCTGCCTGCCATCGATGCGCGGCTACCACGTACTGGACATCGCGGACCTCCTCACCCCGGAAAGCGAGCCCCGCGCATGACCGCCCCCGCCCCTGAAGCGGCACCCCCGGACCCCGGCCCCGGGCCGACCCCAGTCAGCCCCGGGGTCCCGGCAACCCCGCCCCCCACCGGGCCCGGCCGCCCCCCGGCCCGGGGTTCCGGCCTCCCGGAGGAGTCGGCCTGCGGCCGTTCCGGTTCGGCCGGGGAGGCGCCCAGTTGCCCTGAGGCCAGCCGGCCGCAGGCCGGGGTGGCCGGGGCGGTGCTGGTCCCGGGGCGGGTGCGTAGCGCTTCGGCTGGGGCGGCCGTGGGGGCGGCCCCGGACCCGGGGCCCAGCGGGCCGCCGGAGGCTAAGGGGTGGCGGATTGAGGGGTTGTTGCTTGGGCTTGCCGCCGGGGATGCTGCCGGCTGGCCCGCCGCCCGGCACCGCGCCAGCCGAATGCCCGAGTGGACCCGTCGCCTCACCCGCGAACTCGACACCTTCGCCGAGCAGAACGCGACCACCACCCTCCCCGTCCCCATCGCCCTCAACCAGCCCCCCGAGCCCCTCCGCCTCGGCCCCTCCGACGACGCCGAATGGGCCGCCTTCGCCGCCGAGTCCGTGCTCACCGCCGCCGGCGTGCTGCTCAGCGACCTGTCCCGGTCCCGGCGGATGCGGGCCGCCATCGACCTGGCCTGGAACGCCCTGGCCAGCGAGGTGGCCGCGGCGGCCGAACGCGCGCCCGAGGTCGAGTCCGCCGTACTCCCCCTGCGCGCCCGGATCTCCGTACGCGCCGGCCTCGGAAACCTCGCCGCCGGCCTGCGCCCGCCCGCCACCGGCCACGACAACCCGCACTACTTCGACGACGCCGCCTGCGTCCGGGCCGCGGTCCTGGCCGTCGTGCACCCCGGCGCCCCCCAAGCCGCCGCGGACCTCGCCGAGTTCGACGCCCGCTACACCCAGGACGGCGACGGCGTACACGGCGCCCGCGCCATGGCTGCGGCCGTCGCCGCCGCGCTCGGCGGGGCGGACGTCGACACGGCCGTCGAGGAGGCCCTCGCCCGCCTCCCCGCCACCACCGAGATCGGCCGCAACGCCCGGCACGCCGTCACCCTCGCCCGCGCCGCCACCGAAGGCGCCTTCGGGCTCGTCCCCACCCTGGAGCACGAGATCGTCGACCACGTCTACAGCTATGGCATCGCCGCCGCCGAGACCGTGCCCGTCGCCCTCGCCCTGGCCACCGCCGCCCGCGGCCGGGTCGCCGAGGCGGTACCGGCTGCCGCCTGCCTGTCCCGGGTCGCGGACTCCGCCCCGGCCCTGGCCGGTGCGCTGACCGGCGCCCTCGGCGGCGCCGCGGCCATCCCCACCGCCTGGCGCCAGGCCTGCCGCACCCTGTCCGGCTGCGCGCTGCCCCGGCTGGCCGGCACCGACCTCGTCGAACTCGCCGCGCTGCTCGCCCGTACCGAGCTGACGTCCCCCAAGGCACCCGAAGGACAAGGAATCATGCGGACATGACGACCGAGACGACCGAGACGGCCAAGAAGGCCGAGGACGCGGGGGGCGCCGCGGCGCTGCCCAGCCTGGAGGAGCGCGCGGCGGGCTGCCTCGTCGGCGCGGCCGTCGGTGATGCGCTCGGCGGGCCGGTGGAAGGCTGGTCCCCGGAGCAGATCGTGGCACGGCACGGCGGCCGGATCCACGGCATCGTCGGCCCCTGGCACGAGAACTGGCGCACCGCCCGTCCCCTCGCGCCGTACCACAAGGGCGACGGGCACGTCACCGACGACACCCTCATGACCCATGCCCTGGTACGGGTCTACGAGCAGGTCCGCGACCACCTCGACGCCTACGCGGTCGCCGACCACCTGGTCCCGGACCTGATCACGAACCCGCGCTGGATCCCGGAGCTGGAGGCCGAGGCCCTCCCCCTCCACCGGATCTTCCTGGCCGAGAAGTGGATGGTCACCCGCCTCCACTACGGCCATGCGGACCCGCGCGAGGCCGGCACCGGCAACATCGTCAACTGCGGCGCGGCCATGTACATGGCGCCGGTCGGGATCGTCAACGCGGGGAACCCGGCGGGGGCGTACGCGGAGGCGGTGGACATCGCCGGGGCCCATCAGTCCAGTTACGGGCGCGAGGCCGCCGGGGTCTTCGCGGCGGCGGTCGCGGCGGCGTGTGCGCCGGGGGCGTCGGCGGCCTCGGTCGTGGACACCGCGCTGTCCCTGGCGAAGGACGGCACCCGGGCGGCGATCGCGGCGGTGGCCGAAGTGGCCGCCGGCCACCGGGAGTTCGAGTCGGCGCTCGGGCCGCTGCGGGCGGCGGTCGCGCCGTACGACTCGGTCGGCCCGGACTACCGCGCGCCCTCGCTGGGCGCGCGCCGGCCGTCCCGGCTGCACTCGATCGAGGAACTGCCCGTCGCGCTGGGCATGCTGCTGATCGCCGACGGGGACTACGCGGCGGCGGTGCTCGGCGCGGTCAACTACGGCCGGGACTGCGACTCGACGGCGACGATGGCGGGCGCGATCGCGGGCGCGCTGGGCGGCGGGGCCGCCGTCCCGTCGGCCTGGTCGGAGCGGGTCGCCGAGGCCAGCCGCCTCGACCTGCACGGTCCGCCGGCGGCCCTGGCGGAGGTGGCCCGGGAGGTCTTCGCCCGCGACCTGGCGCGCCGCCGTGTGCACGAAGCCGCGTTCTCGGCGATCGCGGGGCCGCGGTGACCGGCCCCGTACGGCTGACCTGGGTGCAGCCCGAGGACCTGGTCGGGCACGAGCTCCGCCAAGCCGTCGAGGACGGCCGGGACCCGGGCCCGCAGCTCCGCGCCTGGCTCGCGGCGGGCGGCCGGCCGGCCCCCACCCGCGCCGGCGCCTCCCCCACCCCGGCCCCACCGGCCCTCCGCGCCCTGGCAGAACACCTCCTGGACGAACTCTCCACCCTCCCACCCCCCGCCCAGGCCCCGGGCCCGGCCGCAGGCCCAGCCCCGGCCTCCGGCCCGGTGGCCGAGTCCGGCCCGCCCCTGCCCCACGACCGGGGCCCAGCCCCGGCCACCGGCCCGGCCCCGGCCCGGGGCCCCGGGGCCGAGCCCCGGAACGGGAGCACAGGCCCGGAAGCCTGCCCGGGCGCAGCCCCGGTCATCAGGCCCGGCACCGACCGGGGCGCAGCCCCCGCAGGCGGGTTCGGGGCGGTCCCGGAGGGGACGTTCGTTGGGCGGCTGGAAGCGGGGTGGGTGGGGCGGGCTGTGGGGTGTGTGTTGGGGAAGCCCGTCGAGAAGCTGCCGCTGCATGGCATTCGGGCGCTCGGCCGCGCCGCCGGCAACTGGCCGCTCCGCACCTGGTTCACCGCCCGCGGAGTGCCGCCCGAGCTGCTCGCCGCCCACCCCTGGAACCGCCGCTCCGCGGCCACCTCCCTCGCCGAGAACATCGACGGCACCCCCGAGGACGACGACCTCAACTACCCCCTCCTCAACCTCCTCCTGCTCCAGCGCCACGGCAGGGGCTTCTGCACCGCCGACGTCGCCCGCCTCTGGCTGGACGAGCTGCCGGCCGGCCGGACCTTCACCGCCGAGCGGGTCGCCCTGCGCAACCTGCTGCTCGGCCTGGAGCCCCCGCTCACCGCCCGCCACCGCAACCCCTTCCGCGAGTGGATCGGCGCGCTCATCCGCGCCGACATGCACGGCTGGACCAACCCCGGCGAGCCCGCCCGGGCGGCCGAGCAGGCGTCCCGGGACGCCGTCCTCACGCACACCGCCAACGGCGTGTACGCGGCCCGGTTCGCAGCCGCCGCCATCGCCCTCGCAGCCGGCGGCGGCGGAGCCGATGTACATGCCGCCCTGCGGGCCGGCCTGGCCGTCGTACCGCCCCGGTCCCGGCTCGCCGAAGCCGTCCGCGACGCCATCGACGCGGCCGGCCGCCACCCCGACTTCGACCGGGTCGTGGACCACCTGCACCTCCGCCACGGGCACTACCACTGGGTGCACGCCGTACCCAATACCGCCCTGATCGCCGCCGCCCTCACCCACGCCGACGGGGACTTCTCCGGCTCCGTCTGCCGTGCCGTGTCCGGCGGCTGGGACACCGATTCCAACGGCGCCACCGCCGGCAGCATCGCCGGCCTGCTGGCCGGCGCCGCGGACCGGATCCCGCACCACTGGACCGCGCCCTTGAAGAACCGGCTGGCCACCACCGTGCCCGGCTTCGACGGCATCGGCTTCGACACCCTCGCCCACCTCACCGCACAGGAAGCAGCACGCCCATGACGGCCATCGCCGTGCTCGGCAGTACCAACATGGACCTCGTCGCCTACGTCCCCAAGGCCCCCCGGCTCGGCGAGACCGTGACCGGCCGCGCATTCCGTACCGTTCCCGGCGGCAAGGGGGCCAACCAGGCCGTCGCCGCCGCCCGCAGCGGCGGGGAGGTGACCATGATCGGGGCGGTCGGCACGGACGAGTTCGGGGTCCGGCTGCGGGCCGCGCTCCGCGAGGCCGGGGTCGGCACCGAAGGCCTGCGCACCGTCGAGGGCGCCAGCGGCACCGCCCACATCACCGTCGACGACGAGGGCGGCAATTCCATCATCGTGATCCCGGGCGCCAACGGCCGGGTGACCGGACTCGAAGCGGGCGACGAAGCCCGGATCGCCGCCGCCGGCGCCCTCCTGCTCCAGCTCGAACTGCCCATGCCGGCCGTGCTCGCCGGTGCCCAGGTCGCCCGCTCGAACGGCGTACGGACCATCCTGACGCCGGCGCCCGCGCAGCCGCTCCCCGACCGGCTGCTCGCCGCCACCGACCTGCTCGTCCCCAACGAGCACGAGGCCGCCGCCCTCACCGGGCTCACCGACCCGCAGCAGGCCGCCGAGGCCCTGCTCGAGCAGGTGCCCCGGGTGGTGATCACCCTCGGGGACGCCGGCTCCCTCTACGCGGCGCGCGGACAGGACCCGATCATGGTGCCGGCGCCCCGGGTGCGGGCGGTGGACAGCACCGCCGCCGGGGACACCTTCGTGGGCGCGCTCGCGGTGGCCGTCGGCGAGGGCCGGCCGATGCGTACGGCCCTGGCCTGGGCCTCGGCGGCAGCCGCACTGTCGGTGCAGCGGCCGGGCGCGCAGGACTCGATGCCGGTCCGCGGCGAGATCGAGGCGGCCTTCGCGGAGCTGGACGGCCCGGCATGACCACCGCCGCGCGCGCGGGGACCGGCACGGGAACGGCCGGCGGGCCGCTGGACGGGCTCCGGGTCCTCGACCTGGCCACGCTCTTCGCCGGGCCGCTCGCCGCCACCCTGCTCGGTGACTTCGGCGCCGAGGTGATCAAGATCGAGCATCCGGAGCGTCCGGATCCGTCCCGGGGCCACGGCCCCGCCAAGGACGGCGTGGGTCTGTGGTGGAAGCTGCTCGGCCGGAACAAGCGGACGATGACCCTCGACCTGTCCACCCCGGGCGGGCAGGCCACCCTGCTCCGCCTCGCCGCCACCGCCGACGTGGTGATCGAGAACTTCCGGCCGGGGACGCTGGAGCGGTGGAACCTGGGCTGGCCGGAGCTGAGCGCGGCCAATCCGCGGCTCGTGCTGGCCCGGGTCACCGGGTTCGGGCAGACCGGCCCGTACGCCCACCGGCCCGGCTTCGGCACCCTGGCGGAGGCGATGAGCGGCTTCGCCGCCATCACCGGGGAGCCGGACGGGCCGCCGACCCTGCCGCCGTTCGGCCTCGCCGACTCGGTCGCCGCGCTGACCGCCGCGTACGCGGTGATGACCGCGCTGGCCGGACGCGACCGGACCGGCCGGGGCCAGGTCGTGGACCTCGCCATCATCGAGCCGATCCTCACCGTGCTGGGGCCGCAGCCGCTCTGGTACGACCAGCTCGGCTATGTGCAGCCGCGGACCGGCAACCGCTCGGCGAACAACGCCCCCCGCAACACCTACCGCAGCGCGGACGGCCGCTGGCTGGCCGTGTCCGCATCCGCCCAGTCGGTCGCCGAGCGGGTGATACGGCTGGTGGGCCGGCCGGAGCTGATCGCCGAGCCCTGGTTCGCCTCGGGCGCCGGGCGGGCCGGGCAGGCAGCCGTGCTCGACGAGGCGGTCGGGTCGTGGATCGGCCGCCACAAGGCGGAGGAGGTGGTGGCGGCCTTCGAGGAGGCGCAGGCGGCGGTGGCTCCGGTCTACGACATCCGGGACGTCATGGCCGACCCGCAGTTCGCCGCGCTGGACACGGTGACGGAGGTCGAGGACCCGGAGCTGGGGCCGCTGCGCATGCAGAACGTGCTGTTCCGGCTGTCCGGGACGCCCGGCGGGATCCGCTGGGCGGGCCGCCCGCACGGCGCGGACACCGAAGCGGTCCTCGCCGAGCTCGGCCTGTCCCCGGCGGAGGTCGCCGGGCTCCGGGCGGAGGGCTCGCTGTGATCCTGACCTGGCTGTACGTACCGGGCGACCGCCCCCAGGTGGTGACGAAGGCGCTGGCCGCCGGGGCCGACGCGGTGATCGTGGACCTGGAGGACGCGGTGCCGGCCTCCCGCAAGGAGTACGCCCGCGCGGCCACGGCGGAACTGCTGACGGCCCGCCCGCCGGTGCCGGTGCACGTCCGGGTCAACGCGCTGGGCTCGCCATGGGCGGGCGCCGACCTGACGGCGCTGACCGGCCTGCGCGGCCTCGCGGGCCTCCGGCTGCCCAAGGTGACCGCCCCCGAGCAGATCGTCCGGGTGGCGGACCGGACCGGCGGGGTGGCGCTGTACGCGCTGCTGGAGTCCGCGCTGGGGGTGGAGCGCGCGTACGAGATCGCCCGCGCGCACCCCTCCCTGCACGGCCTGTCGCTGGGCGAGGCGGACCTGCGGGCGGACCTGGGCATCACCGCCGAGCGGGGCCTGGACTGGCCGCGGTCCCGGGTGGTGGTGGCGGCCAGGGCGGCCGGCCTGGCACCGCCGGCCCAGTCGGTCTTCCCGGACATCCGGGACCTGGAGGCACTGGCCGCCTCCTGCGCCCACGGCCGCGCCCTGGGCTTCCTGGGCCGGGCGGCGATCCATCCGCGTCAGCTGCCGGTGATCGAGCGGGCGTATCTGCCGACGCCGGAGGAGGTGACGGCAGCCCGCGAAATCGCCGGCGCGGCCCGCCGCACCCCGGGCGCGGTGGCCCTCCCGGACGGCAGATTCGTCGACCCGGCCGTCCTGGCCGTAGCCGAACGCATCCTCACCCTCTCCACCCGCCCCACCCCTCCGTAGCCGCAGGGGCCTGCCCCCGCCCCGGAGCGGTCCGGGGCGAAGCCCCCCGGGGGCCGGGGCACAGCCCCAGAGAGGCCGGGCCCCCGGGGCCCAAGGGGCTGGGGGCCAGAGGCCCGGGGGCCCGGGGCGGAGCCCCGGAGATCCGGGCACAGCCCGGCACCACCAGGGCGATGCCCGAAGCCGGGCGCAGCCCACCGGCCAGGCCCAGCCCGGGGGCCTTGGGCGAGGCCCCCGGGCCGGCCGTGTCACAGCCCGGACCCGACTCGGGCCGAGCCCGGGGGCCGGGGCGCCGGGGCGAAGCCCCAGGAACCGGGCCCCGCCCGGGAGAGGCCCGGGCAAGGCCCCCGGACGCCGGGCGAAGCCCGGAAAAGCCGTGTCGCCGGGGACGGCGAAGGGGGCGCCGCGGTGTGCGGCGCCCCCTTCGCGGAGTCCGGGTCAGCTCTTCTTGGCCTCGGCGGCTTCTTCGCCCGCCGCCTCCGGGGCGGGCTCCGCGGCCTCGGCAGGCTTGGCGAACGCCGACTTCACGTCGGCGGGCCTGGCGAACGCCGACTTGGCATCGGCCGGCTCGGCGTCGGCGGGCTTGGCGTCGGCCGGCTTCGGGTCGGCAGGCTTGGCGAGCGACGGCTTCGTGTCGGCCGGCTCCGCCACCGCCGGCTTGGCCGGGGTGCGGTCCGGTTCGACCACTGCCTCGCGGCCCGGCCGCAGCTTCGCCGAGAGGACGAAGTACGTCACCGCCAGCACGAAGACCACGATCGAGGTCCAGACGTTCAGGCGCAGGCCGAGGATGTGGTGGGCGTCGTCCACCCGCATGTACTCGATCCAGCCGCGGCCCACGCAATACGCCGCCACGTAGAGCGCGAAGGCCCGGCCGTGGCCCAGCCGGAAACGGCGGTCCGCCCAGATCACCAGCAGGGCCACGCCGATGCACCACAGGGACTCGTACAGGAAGGTCGGGTGGTAGGTGCCCGCCACCCGGTTCGGGCCCTCGCTGATCTCCAGCGCCCACGGCAAGTCGGTGGCCTTGCCGTACAGCTCCTGGTTGAACCAGTTGCCCCAGCGCCCGCAGGCCTGGGCCAGCGCGATGCCCGGGGCCAGCGCATCGGCCCAGGCGGGCAGCGGGATGCCGCGGCGCCGGCAGCCGATCCAGGCGCCGACCGCGCCCAGCGCGATCGCGCCCCAGATGCCGAGGCCGCCCTCCCAGATCTTGAAGGCGTCGACCCAGTTCCGGCCCTCGCCGAAATAGAGCTGGTAGTCGGTGATCACGTGGTAGAGGCGACCGCCGACCAGGCCGAACGGCACGGCCCACACGGCGATGTCGGCCACCGTGCCCGGCTTGCCGCCGCGCGCGATCCAGCGCTTGTTGCCGATCCAGACGGCGAGGAAGACGCCGATGATGATGCAGAACGCGTAGCCGCGGAGCGGGATCGGTCCGAGATCGATCACGCCGGTCGACGGGCTGGGGATGTAAGCAAGGTCCATGGCAGGACCGACGCTACCTTGCCGGGCGGGCCATACCGCAACCCGCCCGGCAAGCGAAACCAAACCGTCGTACAGCGGCCCGGGCGAAGGTCAGTCCTTCGCGCCCTGCCCGGCGCCGCCCTTCGCGCCTTCCTTCGCCGCGGCTCCGGGCTTCGCCGTGGCCCCGGCCTTGGCCTTCGCCTCGACCTGTTCCTTCAGCTTCTGCGGGGTCAGCGGGTTGGCCTGGTCGGCGAAGATGTCCTTGCCGTCCAGCAGCACGGTCGGCGTGCCCCGGAACGTGCCGGTGCGGAACGCCTCGTACGACTTGCCCACCCAGCTGTTGTGGGTGCCGTCCTTCACACAGCTGCGGAACGCGGGGGTGTCCAGCCCCTCCACGGTGCCCGCCAGCTCCAGCAGCTTCTCGTTCTTGCCGAAGGCGTCGTCCACCTCCTCCGGCTGGTTCGCGAAGAGGACGTCGTGGTACGCGGCGAACTTGCCGGCGTCCTGGGCGCAGGCCGCCGCATTGGCCGCCTTGAGGGAGCCGCTGCCGCCCATCCTGTTGTCGATCAGGGTGACCAGGTGGTACTCCACCTTGAGCTGCCCCTTGGCTTCCAGGTCGTGGATGACGCTGCGGTAGGCGTCCTCGAAGGACTTGCAGGCCGGGCACCGGAAGTCCTCCCAGACCGTGAGGGTGGACTTCGCCCCGCTCTGGCCGGTCTGGATCGCGAGCGCGTCCTTGCCGGTGGCCCCGGAGGGGGCGCTGACCGGGCCGGCCGTGGATTTGGCGTCCTTGCCGGTGTTGGCCGCGATCACCCCGACGACGGCCGCCAGGCCGAGTACGCCGGCCACCGCGGCGGCCACCAGGATGGTCCGCCGGCGCTTGTCCCGGGACTTCTGCCGGTCTCGCTCGGCTTGGAGCCGCTCGCGGGCCGATCGTTTTGCTTCGCGGTTCGCACCGTCGTTCTTCTCGCTCACGTCCCGCCAAACGAAGCGGGGAGGCACCCCAGTGCCTCCCCGCTCCCACTTCCACCCGATCGGGCTACAGAACCCCCACCGGGAACACCCGTGCGTCAGCTCCTGCGTACGCCTTCCGCAAGTTCGCCCGCCAGGGCGCGCACGGCCTCGAGGCCGGCCGCCAGGTCCGGCGCGTCCAGCAGCTTCTTCACGAAGGCCGAGCCGACGATCACACCGTCGGCGAAGGCGGCCACCTCGCGGGCCTGCTCGGGGTTGGAGACGCCCAGCCCGACGCAGACCGGCAGGTCGGTGGTGCGGCGGGTGCGCTCGACCAGCTCCTGGGCCTGGTTGCCGACCGACTCGCGGGTGCCGGTGACACCCATCAGCGAGGCCGCGTAGACGAAGCCGCTGCCGGCCGCCGTGATGGTGGCGAGCCGCTCGTCCTTGCTGGAGGGGGCGACCACGAAGACGGTGGCCAGACCGTGCTTCTCGGCGTGCTCACGCCACAGCGCGGACTCCTGGACCGGCAGGTCGGGCAGGATGCAGCCGGCTCCGCCGGCCGCCGCGAGCTCCTCGGTGAACCGCTCGACGCCGTAGCGGTCGATGGGGTTCCAGTACGTCATGACCAGCACCGGGGCGCCGGTCGCCGCGTGGGCCTCGCGGACCGTGCGCATCACGTCGGCGATCTTCACGCCGCCGCGCAGCGCGATGTCGTCCGCGGTCTGGATGATCGGGCCGTCCAGGACCGGGTCCGAGTGCGGCAGGCCGACCTCGACGATGTCCGCGCCGCCGGCCAGGGCGGCCTTGACCGCCTCGATGCCGCCGTCGACGGTGGGGAAGCCGGCCGGGAGGTAGGCGACCAGGGCCGCCCGGTTCTCGGCCTTGGCCTTGGCGAGGGTGTCGCCCAGCAGCTGGATGTTGCCTGTGCTCACTTCGACTCCCCCTCGGCAGCGTCGGTGTCGTACAGCCCGAAGTAGCGGGCGGCCGTGTCCATGTCCTTGTCACCGCGGCCGGACAGGTTGACGACCAGCAGGCCGTCCTTGCCCAGCTCCTTGCCCAGGTCGAGGGCGCCGGCCAGGGCGTGCGCCGACTCGATCGCCGGGATGATGCCCTCTGTACGGGAGAGCAGGCGCAGGGCCTGCATCGCCGCGTCGTCGGTGACGGCGCGGTACTCGCCGCGGCCACTGTCCTTGAGGAAGGCGTGCTCGGGGCCGATGCCCGGGTAGTCCAGACCGGCCGAGATCGAGTACGGCTCGGTGATCTGGCCCTCCTCGTCCTGCAGGACGTAGGAGCGGGAGCCGTGCAGGATGCCGGGCTCGCCCGCGGTCAGGGTGGCCGCGTGCTCGCCGGTCTCGACGCCGTGGCCGGCCGGCTCGAAGCCGACCAGGCGGACCGACGCGTCCGGGATGAAGGCGTGGAACAGGCCGATGGCGTTGGAGCCGCCGCCGACACAGGCCGCGACCGCGTCCGGGAGGCGGCCGGCGCGCTCCAGGATCTGGCGGCGGGCCTCGACGCCGATGACCCGGTGGAAGTCGCGGACCATGGCCGGGAAGGGGTGCGGGCCGGCGACCGTACCGAAGAGGTAGTGGGTCTCGTCCACATTGGCGACCCAGTCGCGGAACGCCTCGTTGATGGCGTCCTTCAGGGTCCGGGAGCCGGACTTCACCGCGACGACCTCGGCGCCCAGCATCCGCATGCGGGCCACGTTCAGGGCCTGCCGCTGGGTGTCGATCTCGCCCATGTAGATGGTGCATTCGAGGCCGAACAGGGCACAGGCGGTGGCCGTGGCCACGCCGTGCTGGCCGGCGCCGGTCTCGGCGATGACCCGGGTCTTGCCCATGCGCTTGGTGAGCAGGGCCTGGCCCAGCACGTTGTTGATCTTGTGGGAACCGGTGTGGTTCAGGTCCTCGCGCTTGAGGAAGATCCGGGCGCCGCCCGCGTGCTCGGCGAACCGCGGCACCTCGGTGAGGGCGCTGGGCCGGCCGGTGTAGTTGACGAGCAGGTCGTTCAGCTCGGCCGCGAAGGCCGGGTCGCCCTTGGCCTTCTCGTACTCGACCGCGACCTCGTCCACGGCGGCGACCAGCGCCTCCGGGATGAACTTGCCGCCGAAGTCGCCGAAGTAACCCTCGGCGTTGGGGACGCGACCCTCCGGGTCGGGAATGAAGAACTGCTCGCTGGACATGGCCAGAACTCCTACGGAAGCGACGGTTGATGACAACGTATTGCGCCGTCGGCCCGTGCGACGTAAGGCCCCGGAAGGGGCGTACGGCACGGGCGGAGCAGCCTGCGGCGCGGTCCTATCGGCTCCGGCGGCAGGCAGAGTGCCTCACCAGGACGGTACGCCTCGCATACCGTTCCGTGGCTCTGCTACGACGCGCCTCCGGCGTGCCATCGCATGCCGTTGACCTGACCCGGCTCGGAGCCGATCACATAGCGAACCCGGCGGCCGAGGACACGGCGGGCCGGCGCCCGGCAGCCGCGCGGCTTGCGGCCTCGGGCGAGGGACGCGTGCGGATCACGGGCCGGCAGTCCCGCCGTCACCGCCGCGCGCACGCCGGCGGCCGTCCCGGGGCGGTCGATGCCCTCGGGACGGGGCCGGGTGGCGCGGGGGCGGGCGGCGGGCTGTGACTTCATCGTGCTGGTTCAGCTCCGGCCGTGGCGCAGAGCGGGGTGGGCGCCGGCGGCGACCAGGTCGGCGACGGCGGCCTTGGGGTCGCGGCCGGTGACCAGGGACTCGCCGACGAGCACGGCGTCGGCACCTTCGTTGGCGTACGCGATCAGGTCGTGCGGTCCGCGGATGCCGGACTCGGCGACCTTCACGATGTGCGCCGGGATCTCGGGCACGACCCGCTCGAAGGTGGAGCGGTCCACCTTCAGGTCCTTGAGGTTGCGCGCGTTGACGCCGATGATCCTGGCGCCCGCGGCGACGGCCCGCTCGACCTCTTCCTCGTCGTGGACCTCGACCAGCGGGGTCAGGCCGATGGTTTCGGCCCGCTCGATGAGGGAGACCAGGGCCTCCTGGTCCAGGGCCGCGACGATCAGCAGGGCGAGGTCGGCGCCGTAGGCACGGGCCTCCCAGAGCTGGTACGCCGTGACGATGAAGTCCTTGCGGAGGATCGGGATGTCCACCCGGGCACGGACGGCCTCCAGATCGGCCAGCGAGCCGCCGAAGCGGCGCTGCTCGGTCAGGACCGAGATGACGGAGGCGCCGCCCGCCTCGTAGTCCGCAGCAAGCCCCGCCGGGTCGGCGATCGCGGCCAGCGCACCCTTGGACGGGCTGGAGCGCTTGACCTCACAGATCACCTTGACGCCGTCGCCGCGCAGGGCCGCGACGCCGTCCTTTGCCCGGGGCGCCTTGGCGGCGCGCTCCTTGAGCTCGTCGAGGCTGACGCGGGCCTGCCGTTCGGCAAGGTCTTCGCGGACCCCTTCGATGATCTCGTCGAGCACACTCACGCGAGCGGCCCCCTTCCGGGTCGGTCGGCTGATTCAGGTCATTTTCAAGTGGTTCAAGTGGTTCAAGGTCAGCACTCAAATGGTATCCGCAGGTGGCGTTGTGACCGACATGCGGTTGACGCCATCCCATCACCCGGACATGCGGAATCAAAGGTTCATGTCAGGGATCAGGGCGCCAGCCAGGCTCCGAAGGGCAGGTTTCGGACAGTGGCGAAAGTCAGCGCGAGGGCGCCGAGGGCCCACCAGTACAGGGGTTTCAGGGCCACGCGCGGGGCCGGCCGGCCCCGATAGGCGCGATTCAGCCACAGCGCGATGTAGCCCGCGAAGAGGAAATAGCCGAGCACCGCGAGCGCATTCGCACCCATGGCAAGCGTCAGGTCGCCGTGTACGAAGGCATGCGCGCTGCGCAGCCCGCCGCAGCCCGGGCACAGCACCCCGGTCAGCCGGAACAGCGGGCAGACCGGATAGTGACCTGGCTCGTTGGGATCCACCGTCCCGACGTACCCGAAGGCCGCCACGACGGCGGCGAGGGTGACCCCGGGCGCCACCAGCCGCCGGGCGAGCGGGGCGGGCCGGACTGGCCGGGCGGGGCCGGAGGGCCCGGGCGGGCCGGGCGGGCCGGGCGGGCCGGGCGGGCCGGCGGGATTCACCCGCTCGGGCGGGTGCAGGGCGTCCATGCGGCGATTGTCTCTGCCCATGACAAGAGGCGCAGCCCGACCGGGCTGCGCCTCTTGTGGTGTCGCGTGCGGTGTCGCGCAGGAGCGCCTGCCGTCAGGCGGCGTTGGCGGTCTTGGCGGCGATGACCTTGGCCAGGTCGTCGTGCTCCGGCTTCTTCCCACCCATGCCCGCGGCCCGCATCGCCATGCCGACGACACCGCCGATGGCGACGATCACCAGGCCCAGCCAGAACCCGAGCGGGTTGGCCAGGACCATGAAGGCGCCGGAGACGCAGAAACCGATGAAGGCGATGGTGACACCGGTCCAGGCGGCCGGGGTGTGTCCGTGGCTGCTGCCCGCCATGAGTAGCTCCTCGTTGCTCTGTCGAACGTGCTGTGTCGAACGCTCGGACATCATTCTCCCGCACCCCGCGGAACCGGGCGCCAGCGGGTCCGGATTCAGCCGGTCGGGTCCTCGCCGCGGTCCAGGGCCTTCCACAGGTCCTCCGGGCGGTCCGGCGCCGCGCCGTCCTTACCGCCACGGCCTGCGGCCTTCCGGGGCCGGGGGGCGCCCTCGCGTTCGTACCGGCCGCCCATGGCGGGCCAGCTCCGGCCGTAGCGCAGGGCCAGCAGCCCTGCGAGGAGTATCAGGATCCCGCCCACGGCGGTGACGTACGGCCAGGCCGTGTACGTCAGGCCGGCCACCCGGGCCGCCGTGTCGGCGGTGGTACGGGCGGCCTCGGCGTCCAGGGCGGCCCGGTCCGAGGCACCCGCCAGCGCGGCCAGCGCGGCCCCCAGGCCGCTCAGCGCCAGCAGTCCGGCCACCAGCAGGCGGCCCTTGCCGCGCACCGCGAACACGGCCACCAGGGCAGCCAGCCCGACGATGGCGAGGGCGGCCGGCACACCGGTCACCGCCCGGCCGTCGGCGGTCAGGGACATGGAGCCGTCGGCGACGGCGGTGGTGCCGCGCGCCCAGATCCGGCCGGAGGCCAGCAGGACGACGGTGGCACCGAGCGCGCCGGCCAGCAGCGCGATCGCGACACTGCGACGGCCGGCGCGCGCCGCGGCCTCGGCGGCTGCGTCGGCGGCGGACTCGGCATCGGTACGGGGCTGGGGTACGGCGCTCACATACCCCACTATCCCCTACCGCCCCCTCAGCCGTGGAGGCGGTTGGCCGCTCCCACCGCGCGGAGCACCGCGGCGGCCTTGTTGCGGCACTCGTTGTCCTCCAGCTCGGGCACCGAGTCGGCGACCACCCCCGCGCCGGCCTGCACGTACGCCGTGCCGTCCCGCAGCAGCGCGGTACGGATGGCGATGGCGGTGTCGGAGTCCCCGGCGAAGTCGAGGTAGCCGACGGCGCCGCCGTACAGGCCGCGGCGGGCCGGCTCCAGCTCCTCGATGATCTGCATGGCGCGCGGCTTGGGCGCGCCGGACAGGGTGCCGGCCGGGAAACAGGCGGTCAGCACGTCGAAGGCGGTCTTGTCCTCGGCGACCCGGCCGGTGACGGTCGACACGATGTGCATGACGTGCGAGTACCGCTCGATGGACATGAAGTCGACCACCTCGACGGAACCGGGCTCGCAGACCCGGCCGAGGTCGTTGCGGCCCAGGTCGACGAGCATCAGGTGCTCGGCCCGCTCCTTGGGGTCGGCGAGCAGCTCCTCGGCGAGGTCGTGGTCCTCCTGCGGGGTGGCGCCGCGGTGCCGGGTGCCGGCGATCGGGTGGACCATGGCCCGCCCGTCCTCCACCTTGACCAGGGCCTCGGGGCTGGACCCGACCACGTCGAAGCCGTTCTCGAACCGGAAGAGGTACATGTACGGCGACGGGTTGGTGGCCCGGAGCACCCGGTAGACGTCGAGGGCGCTGGCCTTGCAGGGGGTCTCGAACCGCTGCGAGGGCACCACCTGGAAGGCCTCGCCCGCCCGGATCCGCTCCTTGATGTCCTCGACGGCGGCCTGGTACTTCTCGCCGCCCCAGAGGGCGGAGAACTCCGGCAGCTCGGAGGCGGGCAGCGGGGTGGGGGCGTACGGCGCCGGGCGGCCGAGGTCGGCCTCCATGGCGTCGAGCCGGGCCACCGCGTCCGCGTACGCCTCGTCCACACCCGTGTCGAGGTCGTTGTGGTTGATGGCGTTGGCGATGAGCAGGACCGTGCCGTCCCAGTGGTCGAGGACCGCCAGGTCGGAGGTGAGCAGCATGGTCAGCTCGGGCAGCTTCAGGTCGTCGGTGCCGTGCTCGCCGATGCGCTCCAGGCGGCGGACGATGTCGTAGCCGAGGTAGCCGACCATGCCGCCGGTGAAGGGGGGCATCCCGGCCGCAAGATCGCGGGGGGTGTGCAGGGTGTCGACGGTGCGGCGCAGCGCGTCCAGCGGGTCGCCGTCGACCGGGACGCCGACCGGCGGGGTGCCGATCCAGTGCGCCTGACCGTCCCGGACGGTGAGGGTGGCATCGGACCGCACCCCGACGAAGGAGTAGCGGGACCATGAGCGGCCGTTCTCGGCGGACTCCAGCAGGAAGGTGCCGGGGCGCTCGGCGGCCAGCTTCCGGTAGAGGCCGACCGGGGTGTCCCCGTCGGCGAGCAGCCTGCGACTGACGGGAATGACACGACGGTCGTGGGCGAGCTTGCGGAACGTCTCAAGATCCATGGCCTGGGACCTTACCTGTGGGAGAGCGGCAGAACGTCGGCGTCGAAGCAGGTACGGGCGCCCGTGTGGCAGGCGGCGCCGACCTGGTCGACCTTGACGAGGACGGTGTCGGCGTCGCAGTCGAGCGCCACGGATTTCACGTGCTGGAAGTGCCCGGAGGTGTCCCCCTTGACCCAGTACTCCTGGCGGCTGCGGGACCAGTAGGTGCAGCGGCCGGTGGTCAGGGTGCGGTGCAGGGCCTCGTCGTCCATCCAGCCGAGCATGAGCACCTCACCGGTGTCGTACTGCTGGGCGATGGCGGGCACCAGGCCGTCGGCGGACCGCTTGAGGCGGGCGGCGATGGCGGGGTCGAGGTTGCTCGGGCGGGGGGTGGTACTCATGCGGGCCATTGTGCCGCGCTGCGGTCCGAGGTACGGCAGGCTGTCCGGCTGATGAGCGGGCATCTGTCAGGTTGCCGCCGTAGGCTGGCCCCATGTCGACCCATGCGAAGCGTGAACGCCTGCTGCTGGCGGACTTGTTGGAGGCGGCCGGTCCGGAGGCGCCCACGCTGTGCGAGGGCTGGACCTGCCGGGAGCTGGCCGCGCACGTGGTGGTGCGGGAGCGGCGGCCGGATGCGGCGGGCGGGCTGCTGCTGGGCGTGCTGAAGGAGCGGCTGGACAAGGTGATGGCCGAATACACGGCCAAGCCGTACGAGGAACTGATCCAGCTGATTCGGACCGGGCCGCCGAAGCTGTCGGTGTACGCGCTGAAGCAGATCGACGAGGCGGCGAACGCGGTGGAGTTCTACGTCCACGCGGAGGACGTCCGCCGGGCCCAGCCGGACTGGTCGCCGCGCGAGCTGGACGCGGTGTTCTCGGACGCGCTCTGGTCCCGGCTGGAGAAGCTGGCCCGGATCACCGGGCGGCGCTCGCCGGTGGGTCTGGTGCTGCGGCGGCCGGACGGGCGGACGGCGGTGGCCCGCAAGGGCGTGCCGGTGGTGACGGTCACCGGGGAGCCGGGGGAGCTCACGCTGTTCTGCTTCGGCCGGCAGGCGGCGGCGCGGATCGAACTGGACGGCGAGAAGCAGGCCATCGCCGAGCTGACCTCGGCAAAGCTGGGCATCTGACCGCCCCCTGTCCGGTCCGCCGGGACACCCCCGGCCCGCTGCGCGGGGCCCTGCCCCGCGCAGCGGACTGCGGGTTAGCGGACCGGGTGGCCGGCTTCGCGGAGGGTGTTCTTGACCTCGGCGATTCGGAGGTCGCCGAAGTGGAAGACGGAGGCGGCGAGGACCGCGTCCGCGCCCGCCGCGATGGCCGGCGGGAAGTCGGACAGCTTGCCCGCCCCGCCCGAGGCGATCACCGGGACGGTCACGTGCTTGCGGACCGCCGCGATCATCTCCACGTCGTAGCCGTCCTTGGTGCCGTCCGCGTCCATGGAGTTGAGCAGGATCTCGCCCGCGCCCAGCTCCGCCGCCCGGTGCGCCCACTCGACCGCGTCGATGCCGGTGCCCTTGCGCCCGCCGTGCGTGGTGACCTCGAAGGTGCCGGCGGCGGTGCGGCGCGCGTCGACCGACAGCACCAGGACCTGGCGGCCGAAGCGCTCCGCGATCTCCCGGATGAGCTCCGGGCGGGCGATGGCCGCCGTGTTGACGCCGACCTTGTCCGCGCCGGCCCGCAGCAGCTTGTCCACGTCCTCCGGCGTGCGGACGCCGCCGCCCACCGTCAGCGGGATGAAGACCTGCTCGGCGGTCCGCCGCACGACGTCGTAGGTGGTCTCGCGGTTCCCGGAGGACGCCGTGATGTCGAGGAAGGTCAGCTCGTCGGCGCCCTCGGCGTCGTACAGCTTGGCCATCTCCACCGGGTCGCCCGCATCGCGCAGGTTCTGGAAGTTGACGCCCTTGACCACCCGGCCGTTGTCCACGTCCAGGCAGGGGATCACTCGTACGGCGAGGGTCATGCCGCACCTCCGTACGCTTCGACCTCGACCTCGACGACCATGCTGGGGTCGACGAAGCCGGAGACGATGATCATGGATGCGGCGGGGCGGACCGCGTCGAACAGCTCCTTGTGGGCGCGGCCCACCTCGTCCACGTCCCGGGCGTGGGTGAGGTACATCCGGGTCCGGACCACGTGCTCCGGGCCGAGACCGGCCTGGGCCAGGGCCTTGAAGGCGACGCCGAAGGCGCCGACGGCCTGGTCGTACGGACCGTTGGCGTCGGCCGCGGTGCAGCCGGAGACCAGGACGAGGCCGTTCGGGAGCTGGACCGCGCGGGAGTAGCCGATGACGTCCTCGTAGGCGCCTCCCGAGGAGATCCGGCGCACGTCGGAACCGTTGGAACCGGTGGAACCGTTGCTCATGCGGAGACCGCCTTCAGGGCTTCTTCCAGCGTGAACGCCTTGGCGTACAGCGCCTTGCCGACGATCGCGCCCTCGACGCCCGCCGGGACCAGCCCGGCCAGCGCCCTCAGGTCCGCCAGCGAGGAGACCCCGCCCGAGGCGACGACCGGCTTGTCGGTGGCGGCGCAGACGTTGCGGAGCAGCTCCAGGTTGGGGCCGGTCAGCGTGCCGTCCTTGCCGATGTCGGTGACCACGTACCGGGCGCAGCCCTCGGAGTCCAGGCGGGCCAGGGTCTCGTACAGGTCCCCGCCCTCGCTGGTCCAGCCGCGGCCCTTGAGGGTGGTGCCGACGACGTCGAGGCCGACGGCGATCTTGTCGCCGTGCTCGGCGATGACCTTGGCGACCCACTCGGGGGTCTCCAGGGCGGCGGTGCCCAGGTTGACCCGGGTGCAGCCGGTGGCCAGGGCCTTGGCGAGGGAGGCGTCGTCGCGGATGCCGCCGGAGAGCTCGACCTTGATGTCCATGGCGCGGGTGATCCCGGCGACCAGGTCGCGGTTGTCGCCGGTGCCGAAGGCGGCGTCCAGGTCGACCAGGTGGAGCCATTCGGCACCGGAGGCCTGCCAGGCGAGGGCGGCTTCCAGCGGGGAGCCGTACGAGGTCTCCGTACCGGACTCGCCGTGGACGAGCCGGACCGCCTGGCCGTCGCGGACGTCCACCGCGGGCAGGAGTTCGAGCGTGTTCGGCATCAGAGGGTCTCGATCCAGTTGGTGAGGAGCTGGGCGCCGGCGTCACCGGACTTCTCGGGGTGGAACTGGGTGGCCCACAGGGCCGCGTTCTCGACGGCCGCGACGAACGGCTCCCCGTGGGTGGCCCAGGTGACCTTGGGGGCGCGGATCGCCGGGTTGGTGACCTCCAGGCTCCACTCGCGCACGGCGTAGGAGTGCACGAAGTAGAACCGGGCGTCGGCGTCCAGGCCGGCGAAGGCCTGGCTGTCGGCCGGGGCCTCGACGGTGTTCCAGCCCATGTGCGGAACGATCGGGGCCTTCAGCGGCTCGACGGTACCGGGCCACTCGTCCAGGCCCTCGGTCTCCACGCCGTGCTCGATGCCGCGCTCGAAGAGGATCTGCATGCCGACGCAGATGCCCATGACCGGGCGTCCGCCGGAGAGCCGGCGGCCGATGATCCAGTCACCGCGGGCCTCCTTGAGGCCCTGCATACAGGCGGAGAAGGCGCCGACGCCGGGGACGAGGAGGCCGTCGGCGTCCATCGCCTTGTCGTAGTCGCGGGTGATCTCGACGTCCGCGCCGACCCGCGCCAGGGCGCGTTCGGCGGAGCGGACATTGCCGAAGCCGTAGTCGAAGACCACGACCTTCTTGGTGGGGCCGGCTGCGCTCATGCCCAGATTCCTTGGATTCGCAGGACTCCGGCGGTCAGACACATCGCGGAGCCGAGGGCCAGCAGCACGACCACCGACTTCGGCATCTGCTGCTTCTGGAAGGAGTAGACGCCGCCGGCCAGGAAGAGGCCGACGACGATCAGGATGGTGGAGAGGCCGGTCACGGCTAGAGGGCACCCTTCGTGGAGGGGAGGATTCCGGCTGCGCGCGGGTCGCGCTCCGAGGCGTAGCGCAGGGCCCGGGCCAGGGCCTTGAACTGGCATTCCACGATGTGGTGGGCGTTGCGGCCGTACGGGACGTGCACGTGCAGCGCGATCTGGGCCTGGGCCACGAAGGACTCGAAGATGTGCCGGGTCATCGTGGTGTCGTACTCGCCGATCATCGGCGCCATCTTCTCGGGCTCGGTGTGCACGAGGTAGGGGCGGCCGGAGAGGTCGACGGTGACCTGGGCAAGGGACTCGTCCAGCGGGACGGTGCAGTTGCCGAACCGGTAGATGCCGACCTTGTCGCCGAGCGCCTGCTTGAAGGCGGCGCCGAGCGCGAGGGCGGTGTCCTCGATGGTGTGGTGGGAGTCGATGTGCAGGTCGCCGTCGGTCTTGACGGTGAGGTCGAAGAGACCGTGGCGGCCGAGCTGGTCGAGCATGTGGTCGTAGAAGCCCACACCGGTGGAGACATCGACCTTGCCGGTGCCGTCCAGGTCTATCTCGACCAGGACCGAGGTCTCCTTGGTGGTGCGTTCGACCCGTCCGATGCGGCTCATGCCTGCTGCTCCTTCTTCAGTGCGCGAACCGCTTCCAGGAACGCGTCGTTCTCGGCCGGGGTGCCGGCGGTGACCCGCAGCCAGCCCGGTACGCCGTTGTCCCGGACCAGGACGCCCCGGTCGAGGATCTTCTGCCAGGCGGTGTGGGAGTCCTCGAACGTCCCGAACTGCACGAAGTTCGCGTCGGACTCGGTGACCTCCCAGCCGATCGCGCGCAGTTCGTCGACCAGCCGGTCCCGCTCGGCCTTGAGCTGCTCGACATAGCCGAGCAGGGTGTCGGTGTGTTCCAGGGCGGCCAGGGCCGTCGCCTGGGTGACGGCGGACAGGTGGTACGGCAGGCGCACCAGCTGTACGGCGTCCACGACGGCGGGGTGCGCGGCCAGGTAGCCCAGGCGCAGGCCGGCCGCGCCGAAGGCCTTGGACATGGTCCGGGAGACCACCAGGTTGGGCCGGCCCTCGATCAGCGGGAGGAGCGAGTCCCGGTGGGAGAACTCCACGTAGGCCTCGTCCACCACGACCAGCGAGGGCTTGGCGGCCTGGGCGGCCTCGTACAGGGCGAGGACCGTCTCGGCCTCGACCGCGGTGCCGGTGGGGTTGTTGGGCGAGGTGATGAAGACGACGTCGGGGGCGTGCTCGGCGATGGCCTGCTCGGCCGCCGCCATGTCGATGGTGAAGTCCGCCCGGCGCGGGCCGGAGATCCAGCCGGTGCCGGTGCCGCGGGCGATCAGGCCGTGCATCGAGTACGAGGGCTCGAAGCCGATCGCGGTCCTGCCGGGTCCGCCGAAGGTCTGCAGCAGTTGCTGGATGACCTCGTTGGAGCCGTTGGCGGCCCAGACGTTCTCCTTGGCCACCGGGTGCTTGCCGGTGCGGGTGAGGTACTTCGCCAGCTCCGTGCGGAGCTCGACGGCGTCCCGGTCCGGGTAGCGGTTGAGGTTGCGGGCGGCCTCGGCCACCCGCTCCGCGATCCGCTGGACGAGCTCCTCGGGCAGCGGGTACGGGTTCTCGTTGGTGTTCAGCTGGACGGGCACGTCGAGCTGCGGGGCGCCGTACGGGGACTTGCCGCGCAGCTCGTCCCGGATGGGCAGGTCGTCGATCCCGATTGCGATTCCGGTCATGCTGTCGTTCATGACTGCGGGACCTTCCATCCGAAGCGCGCCTTCAGGGCGGCGCCGTGCGCCGGCAGGTCCTCGGCCTCGGCCAGTGTCACCACGTGGTGGGTGACCTCGGCGAGGGCGTCGCGCGTGTAGTCGACGATGTGGATGCCGCGCAGGAAGGACTGCACGGACAGGCCGGAGGAGTGGCAGGCGCAGCCGCCGGTGGGCAGCACGTGGTTGGAGCCGGCGCAGTAGTCGCCGAGCGAGACCGGGGCCCAGGGGCCGACGAAGATCGCACCGGCGTTGCGGACCCGGGCGGCCCATGCGGCGGCGTCGGCGGTCTGGATCTCCAGGTGCTCGGCGCCATACGCGTCGACCACCTTCAGGCCGTCCTCCAGGCTATCCACCAGCACGATCGCGGACTGCTTGCCGGCCAGGGCGGGCTTGATCCGGTCCTCGATGTGCTTGCTGGCGGCGACCTGTGTCACCAGCTCGGCCTCGACGGCCTCCGCCAGCTCCGCGGAGTCGGTGACCAGGACGGCGGCGGCCAGCGGGTCGTGTTCGGCCTGGCTGATCAGGTCGGCGGCGACGTGCACCGGGTCGGCGGTGGAGTCCGCGAGGATCGCGATCTCGGTCGGGCCGGCCTCGGTGTCGATGCCGATCTTCCCGGTGAAGTAGCGCTTGGCGGCGGCCACCCAGATGTTGCCGGGGCCGGTCACCATGTTCGCCGGGGCGCACTCCTCCGTGCCGTACGCGAACATCGCGACGGCCTGGGCGCCGCCCGCCGCGTACACCTCGTCCACACCGAGCAGCGCGCAGGCGGCCAGGATGGTCGGGTGCGGCAGGCCGCCAAACTCTTTCTGCGGCGGGGAGGCGAGCGCGACGGACTCCACGCCGGCCTCCTGCGCCGGGACCACGTTCATCACGACGGAGGACGGGTAGACGGAGCGGCCACCGGGCGCGTAGAGGCCGACGCGCTCGACCGGAACCCACTTCTCGGTCACGGTGCCGCCGGGGACCACCTGGGTGGTGTGCTCGGAGCGGCGCTGGTTCGCGTGCACGATCCGGGCGCGCCGGATCGACTCCTCCAGGGCGGCGCGGACGGCCGGGTCCAGCTCGACGAGGGCCTTCTCCAGGGCCTCGGCGGGCACCCTGACCTGCTCCAGCGTGACGCCGTCGAACTTCTGCGCGTACTCGATCAGCGCCGCCGTGCCACGATGATGGACGTCCTCGCAGATCGGCCGCACCTTGTCCAGGGCAGCCGCTACGTCGAACTCGGCACGGGGAAGCAGATCGCGCAGGGCGCCGCCCTCGGGGAGGGCGTTGCCGCGCAGGTCGATACGAGAGATCACGTCCCAATTCTCTCAGACCGTCTCCCACCACCGGTCGCCCGTATCACTGGCTGATACACGTCCCGGATGTCACACCCGGCGGCTAGCGTTCGAGTACAGGCAGTGACGAGCGGAGGGGGGCCGCGTTGTGACCGAGGGGCGTACCGGCGAGGAGCCGGCGGATCTCACTGCACCCGAACAGCGCATGTGGCAGGCGTTCCGCACCGGCAGCGTCTGCGATCTGAGTGCGCGCGCCGCCGGGGTGGACGACCCGTTCGGGGACCGCGGATGGGGGCCGGAGCGCAGTGTCCGGGCCCAGGTGGTGGCGCTGCTGCTGCTCCACGGTCCGCCTCCGGTGCCGGGCCGGGTGTCCTCGCTGAAGCTGCGCGGCGTCCGGATCACCGGCCGCCTCGATCTCTCGGGGGGCACGGTGGAGCCGTACGTGGAGCTCCAGGCCTGCCGCTTCGACAGCGAGGTCCAGCTGTCCGAGGCCCGGTTCGTCACGCTCCGGCTGGTCCGCTGCGCGATACCCCGGCTGGACGCGGCCCGGCTGCACACCGAGGGGGACCTGCACCTGCCGCGCTGCCGGGTGGCCCGCGGGATCCGGCTGACCGACGCCCAGATAGGCACCGACCTGCTGATCAGCCAGGCCGTGGTCCAGCGGGACTCCAAGGGGCGGGCGATCGCCGCCGACGGGATGTCCGTCGCGCAGGACTTCCAGGCCGAGCTGCTCGAAACGTACGGGGAGGTCAGCCTGCGCGGCGCCAAGGTGGGGGTGTCGATGAGCCTGCGCGGGGCGAAGCTGGTCAACCAGTGGGGGCGGCGGGCGCTGAACGCCCCGCAGCTGACCGTGGAGCGGACCTTGTACCTGACCTCGATCGCGCTGGACGCCGGGACCGGCGACCCCACCTCCACTCCCCCGTACGGCACGGGGCAGACCCCCACCCGGGGCGGGCGGGCGCAGCTGTTCGAGTGCCGGGGCGGGCTGCGGCTCGACGACGGCCGGTTCGGGGACGCCGCCGACTTCTACGGGGCCCGGTTCATCCTGACCGAGGAGCAGGAGGTGTCGCTGCGGCGGATCCAGACCCCGGAGCTCCGGTTCGTCGGCGAGAAGCCGGAGCGGGGGCGGGTGGTGCTGTCCGGGGCCAAGGTGGTCAAGCTGGTCGACCGGCCCACCAGCTGGCCGGGGCCGGGCCGGCTGGCGATCGAGGGATTCGTCTACGACAACCTGGCGCCCCGCGGGCACTTCCCGCTCACCCGGCGGCTGGAGTGGCTGACGGCGGCCACCCCGGAGTACTCCCCGGAGCCGTACGAGCGGCTGGCGACGGTGCTGCGGGCCAGCGGGGAGGACGCGGACGCCCGGGAGGTGCTGCTCGCCAAGCAGCGCAGGAGGCGGGCGACGCTGCCGCCGGCCGCCAAGGCCTGGGGGTACCTCCAGGACTGGACGGTGGCCTACGGCTACCGGCCGGGCCGGGCGGCGCTGTGGATGCTGGTGCTGTGGGCGGCGGGCTCGGTGCTGTTCGCCGGGCACGATCCGGCCCCGGTCAAACCGGGCGAACACCCCCAGTGGAATGCGGTGCTGTACGCCCTCGACCTCCTCCTCCCGGTGATCGACCTCGGCCAGCAGGGACATTGGAAGGTGCAGGGCGGCTGGCAGTGGGGGGCGGCGGCGCTGGTCATGCTGGGGTGGATTCTGGCCACGACGGTGGCCGCGGGCGCCTCGCGCCTGCTGAGGCGGGGGTGACGGCTCCGGGCCCGGGGCCATTACCCTGTGGCTCGTGACCACCGTTCGCCTGCCGCTGTTCCCGCTGAACACGGTGCTGTTCCCGGGACTCCTGCTCCCCCTCAACGTCTTCGAGGAGCGCTATCGCGCCATGATGCGCGAGCTCCTGAAGGCGGGCGAGGAGGAGCCGCGCCGCTTTGCCGTCGTCGCGATCCGCGACGGCCGCGAGGTGGCCGCGACCGCGCCCGGCATGCCGGACGAGACGGCCGTGCCGGACCGCGGCCCGGCGGCGGGCTTCGGCCCGGACCCGATCCAGGCGTTCCACCGGGTGGGCTGCATCGCCGATGCGGCGAGCATCCGGGAGCGGGAGGACGGCAGCTTCGAGGTCCTCTCCACCGGCACCACCCGGGTCCGGCTGCTCTCGGTGGACTCGAGCGGGCCGTTCCTGGTGGCCGAGCTGGAGGAGCTGCCGGAGGACCAGGGCGAGGGCGCCGGCGCGCTGGCCGAAGGGGTGCTGCGGGCATTCCGGAACTACCAGAAACGGCTGGCGGGCGCGCGGGAACGGTCGCTGTCGACCACCGGGGCGGAGCTGCCCGACGAGCCGTCCGTGGTCTCCTACCTGGTCGCCGCGGCGGCGGTGCTGGACGTGCCGGCGAAGCAGCGGCTGCTGCAGGCGCCGGACACGGCGACCCGGCTGGCGGAGGAACTCAAACTGCTGCGGACCGAAACGGCGGTGATCCGGCACCTGCCGTCGCTGCCGGCGGTGGACCTGACCTTCGCCCCGACCAGCCCGAACTGAGGTCCCGGACGCATGGTGAAGAAGGCGAAGCAGCCGAAGCAGGCGGCGGGGACCCCGGCGCTGACGGCGGTGGCCGCGGCCGGGGTGCCGCACACGGTGCACACGTACGAGCACGACCCGGCGCACCCCTCGTACGGCGAGGAAGCCGCCGAGGCCATGGGGGTGTCCCCGGACCGGGTCTTCAAGACGCTGGTGGCGGACGTGGACGGGGTCCTGACCGTCGCCGTGGTGCCGGTGTCCGGCTCGCTGGACCTGAAGGCGCTGGCCACCGCGGTGGGCGGCAAGCGGGCGGCGATGGCGGACCCGGCACTGGCGGAGCGGACCACCGGCTATGTCCGGGGCGGCATCTCCCCGCTGGGGCAGCGCAAGCGGCTGCGTACGGTCCTGGACTCCTCGGCGTCCGGACACGCCACGGTGTGCGTGTCGGCGGGCCGCCGCGGCCTGGAAGTCGAACTGGCCCCGGCCGATCTTGTGGCCCTGACCTCTGCGGTACTCTCCCCGGTCGCCCGCCACTGACCGCTCCCCCGGCCGCTCCCGGCTGCCCCTGACCTGGCCCCGGGCCGGCGCCCGATCCGGCTGCGGCCCCCGGGCGGCCGGACCGGCGGTCACCTGGCACGATGTGGGGGTGACCGAAGCCGTGACCCCACCACCTTCCGCCGGCCCCCTCGAGCCGCCGCCGGCCTCGCCTGCCTCGCCGGAACCGCTGCCCGCCGACACCTCCGCGGGCATCACCGCCGCGGACGTCCGCGATGCGGCGGCGGTCACGCTCGCCGTCGGCGCGGCCGGGCTGCTGTTGGGGCTGCTGTGGGCCTGGCTGGCACCCCGGGTGCAGTACGTCTCCAACGGGGAGGCCGTGTTCCTGCGGGACACCGAGAGCGAGGCCAGGATCGGGGCGGACGGCACCTTCTTCCTGCTGTCCCTGGGGTTCGGCGTGCTCAGCGCGGTCGCCGTGTTCCTGTGGCGCAGGCGGGGCGGCGTCCCGCTGGTGCTCGGTCTCACCGTGGGTTCGGCCTTTGCCGCGCTGGTCGGCTGGCGGTTCGGGCTGTGGCTGGGCCCGTCCCGGGACCTGATCTCGGCGGCGAAGGCGGCCGGGAAGGGCGTGCCCTTCGACGCGCCGCTCCAGCTGCTGGCCCACGGCGCGCTGCTGGCCTGGCCGATGGCCGCGGTCGCCGTCCACCTGGCCCTGACGGCCATCTGGTCCCCCCGGCCGCAGGACGGCTTCTAGGGCCTGAATTCGCCTTGTGGCGGCGGTGCGGCGACCGCTTAATGGGGCTCCGTCCAATGGAGTTCCATCTCAGGGGGAAGCATGGAATCGACCGGGCCGCAGACACCACCACCGCCGTCATCACCGCCCGCCCCGCAGAGCCCGCCGACAACCGCTCCGGCAGGCGCTCCGGCCGCCAACCGGTTCACGACGCTCGATCTGACCATCACCAAACGGATCCTCTGGGTGGGCACGGCGGCCTATCCGCTCCAGAACGTCGCCCGGATCTACACCTTCACGCTCCATCCCCGGCGCAAGGAAGCCACGCTCCGCTTCTTCCGGAGAGCTGCCGTGACCGTCCTGGTGCTGATGGGTTTGTCCCTGCTCGGCGCCATCGCCCCCGACGACTCGGGCGTCGGCGGCTTCCTCGGGTTCGCCTGGCTGGTCGGGATGGGCGCGCTGATCTGGTTCTTCGTGGACTGGCTGATGGTCGTGTTCGCCTCCAGCCACTTCGCCATGGCCGTCGAGTCGAACGGCCCGTCGACCGCCCTGGTAACCGGCTCCGCCGAGCACCTCACCGGGGTCGTCCACAAGCTCGCGTACGCGATCGAGCACCCGGACACCGAGCTGCGGGTCCAGGTGGAGCGGCTGACGATCAGCAACCCGCGGAACTACTACTACGGCGATGCCGTGAACATGTACGGCGGCAACGGCAACGTGGGGGTGGCGAACGCATGAGCGGGGACACGAACAACAACTACGGCACGGTCGTCAACATGCACGGGGGCACGAACAACACCGGCATCGTCAACCACCACGGCACGGGCGGGCCGGGTGCCTCCCCCGCGCCCGATCCCGCCCTGGAGCAGGCCGTCCGTACGCTGCTCGAGCGGCTGGACGAGCTGCAGGCGCAGGTCGGCCCGGCGGACGCCCAGTACATCGACGAGGCGCGGCCGGCCATCACCGCGGACCCGGCGGTGCAGCCCGAGGCACGGAACCGTGCGCTGCTGACCGTCCTGGGCATCGCCACCACGGTCGGCGCGCTGGGCCAGCCGGTCCAGGCGGCCGTAGAGGCCCTGCGGGGGCTCCTCGCCGGCTGAAGGGCGGCTGAAGCAGTCAGCGCACGGCTGCGCGGCGGTAGGCCCAGGTGGCGAGGGCGAGCGAGAGCACGCCCACGGCACCGCAGACCCCCAGGTCGACGGCGACCGCCGCCCAGTCGGGGTGCGGGGCGAAGGTCCGTGCGAAGGCCTCCACCCCGTAGGTGGACGGCAGCAGGTCCCGCGCCCAGACGATCACGGCCGGCATCCGCTCCGGCGGCAGCACGCCCAGCAGCAGTGCCGCCGACATCCCCAGCTGCCCGGCCAGCGTGGCCAGTTCCTGGCGCGGGGCGAGGAGGCCGAGCGCGGCCCCGAGCCCGGCCAGGGCCGCGCCGGCCAGCGGAACCACCGCCGCCAGGATCCACAGCCCGCCCATCGGCAGCCCGAACAGCACGCAGCCGAAGACGGCCGTGACCAGGGTCCCCGGCAGGGTGAAGGAGGCGTACGCGGCAGCCGCGCCCAGCACCACCGAGGCGGGCGGCACCGGCAGGGTGGCGTAGTGGTCGAGGCCGCCGGAGGCCCTGAGCTGGCCGAAGTACTGGGCCAGCAGGTTCAGAGCGACGAAGGCGACCACCAGCACGGAGGAGCCGGCCACCACGGCCCGCGCCTCCGAGCCGCCGTCGACGACCCCCCGCATCAGGATCATGATCCCGACGGACTGGAAGGTCGCCACGAACAGTAGCGGTATCCGGGAGACCCGGGCCCGGGAGAGCTGGGCCTTGTAGACCGCGGCCAGAGCCGGGAAGAGCCCGGCCCGGGGCGCGAGCGACGCCGGCGGCACGGCGGCGGACCCCGGGGTCTCCGTCCGGCCGCGGGCGCCCGCCCGCTCGCCGGGCTCCGCCGTCGCCACCGCGCCCGGCGGCGTATCCGCAGCCGCCCGCGTGGACCGCTCGGTCATCCCTTCACCAGCCCCTTCGTCCGCCCGCCGAGAGCCAGGTACACGTCCTCCAGGCTCGGCGTCGCCAGCGTGAAGTCGTCCAGCGCCGCAAAGGCCGGCCCGCCGGTCACCGCGGCCACGGCCGCCCGCGCCTCGTCCGGGCCCAGCCGCAGCACCCACTTGCGCCCGGCCTCCGCGGCCAGCGGCGCCAGGGCTGCGACCTCCGGCACGTCCAGCGGCGCGCCCGCGCGCCACACCAGTTCCAGCCGGACCTCGTCGGAGACCTTCGCCTTGAGCCCGGCGGGGGTGTCGCAGGCGATGACCCGGCCCTGGTCGACCACCGCGACCCGGTCCAGCACGGTCTCCGCCTCTATGACGTTGTGGGTGACCAGGACCACCGTGGCGCCGCTCTCCGCCCGCCGCCGGTCCACCGCGGCCCACACGGCCCGCCGGGCCACCGGGTCCATGCCGGTGGTCGGCTCGTCCAGGACGAGGACCGGCCGCTCGCCGACCAGGGCGGCGGCGAAGCAGGCCAGCCGGCGCTGTCCGCCGGAGAGCTTCTTCAGCGGGCGGCCGGCGAGGCCGGTCAGGCCCAGCTCGTCCAGCACCGCGTCGCGCGCAGCGCGGGCGGCCGGGGCCGTCAGTCCGCGCAGCCGCCCGGTGGTCTCGGCAGCCAGCGCCACCGTGAGCTCGTCCAGGGCGGTGGACTCCTGCCCCAGGTAGGCGAGCAGCCGGGCCGCCCGTTCGGGGTGGCGTACGAGGTCGTGGCCGAGGAGTGCCACGCTGCCCGAGTCGGGGCGCAGCAGGCCGGTCAGCTGGCGTACCAGGGTGGACTTGCCGGCTCCGTTGGGGCCGAGCAGCCCGAAGATCTCGCCGCGCCGGATCTCCAGGGAGATGCCGTCGGTGGCGCGGGTCTCGGGCAGGGCGGGGGCGCCGCGCCGGCCGCGGACGGCGGGATATGTCTTGACGAGGTCGCGGACCACGCAGACAGCGTCGGACGCGACGGCTCCTGCCGTGCCGTGTTCCGCCTCTGCCGTGCCCGTACTCACGAGGGAGCAGCCTACGGGGTCCGTCCGCTCCAGGGGCGCCCGGGGCGGACGGAGACCGGCCGGGCGGGTCTAGGGAATGCTCCTCGGGGTGCAGTCGGCGGTCCTGATCTCGCCCGTGCAGGCCCAGGAGGTGAGGTCGGCCCTGATCGTGAAGCTCAGCCGGGGGTTGCTCGGCGGGGCCTCGGTGACCAGGGGTTTCTCGCCGTTCGTGATCCGGACCGGCGGGTGGGAGCCGGCCGAGTCCTCGTAGTGCGCCTCGATGTGCCATTCACAGGTCTCGGCGCGGACCACGGACAGGACCCGGAGTCCGCCGGGCGACTGCCCGTTCCCGAGGTTGATCTGTTTGCGGGTGAAGTACGGCTGCCCCTGGTCGCCCCCCTCGTCCGTGATCACCGGGACCTCGTCCCGGCCCGCGAGGTTCCAGATGATCCCGTCCAGGGCTTCGCTGCCCTCCGGCACCTTCCGGACCAGCGTCTGTGCCGTCGGCGCATAGCAGCGGTCGACCTTGGCCCGCATGTCCTTGACGGCGAGTGCGGCGGTCCGGTCGCTGAACAGCCGGAGCTGGAAGGTCTGCGCATGGCCGACGGGGATGCCCCTCCCCAGGGGCGGGATCTCGATCAGGCGCGCCCCGAGGGGTTGGAGCAGCTCCCACACCTGCCGGTCGAACTCGGGCACCCCGGGCCGGATCCGGGCGAGTCGCCCCTGTTCGTCGGCGGTGAGGACACGGTCGAGGACGATCATCCAGGCGTCGGGGAAGTCCGCACCGTACGTCGCGTGCCTCTCAGCGGTTACCTGGGCGGTGAAGGGCGGCGCCTCGCGGTCCACGGCCTCCTCGGCCTGCTGCTGGGCGCGGGCGGTCGTCTCGGCGGTGGCCAGGTCGAGCAGGAAGGGCAGGAAGTACGCGCCGAGCCCGGCGACGAGTGCCGCGACCACGATGATGGCGAGGTACCGCCACCGCTGGGTGCGGGAGAGTCCGCGCGCGCCCGGCGCGGAGTTGTCCACGAACGTGGTCCAGGCGGAGGGCTGCGCGGGCCCGGCGGGGGGCGGCGGAGGCGGACCGGCGGCAGGCGGCTGGGCCGGCCCGGCGGCGGGCGGTTGCGACGGGCCGGGTGGTGTCGGCGGTGAGCCGGGCTCGTCTGGCACAGGTCCCCCCACAGGTGTCCTACGACGGCACTGAGCATCGTGGCAGCGGCGGAGTGCCGGGGACAAGGGCCGCGCTCAGTCGGCCGCCGCGGGGGGCGGCGCGGGGGCCACCGGTGTCATGTGGTCGGCGGCGGCCCGTACGTCGATCTCGCGCCAGAAGCCGGCCCGGATGGCGTAGCGGTCGTGTTCGTCGATCTGGTCGTCCTTGTGGGCGAGCAGCCCGAACCGGGCGGCGTAGCGCAGCAGCTCCCCGTCGATGCGGTGCGGGATCCGCGGGTACATGGTCGACAGCTTCTGCAGGTGGACGGTCTCCGGGAGGCGTTCCATCCAGCGGCGGGCGAAGACCTGGCCCACCTCGAACGGGTCGCCGCCGACGGTGGTGATGTCCTCCTCGCGGTCGGCCCAGCGCTGCTCTGCGCTGGTGAGCTGCGCGAGCGTGGGCAGGGAGGCGGTTTCGGCGGGTTCGCCGAGCGGGCCGGCCCGGTCGATCCAGCCCTTGTCGGAGGACCAGCGCAGGGCGCTGCCCGCGGGCGGCTGCCCGGTCGCGAAGGCGGGCGCGGGTCCGGCCCCGGCCGGGCCGGCGGGCGCGCGGAGGACGGCCAGGTCCTTGGGGGTGGGTACGGTCCGGCCGGCGTGGGCGGAGGCCGGCGCCGGGACGGCCGCGCCGTTGCGGTCCGCGGTGCCGGGACCGCCCGGGGCGTCGGGGCCTTCGGGGCTGCCGGGCGGGCCGCCGAGCTGCCGGTCCACCGGGACCGAGCCGTTGCGCGCGGCTTCGGCGAGGGCGGCCTCGGGCAGGGGCGCGGAGAGGATGGCGGCGATCTCGGGGCGCGGGGCGGGCGGCGGCGGGCAGAGTCCGGTGAGGTCCTTGGCGCGGACCGCCCGGGTGATCCAGGACCGGTCCAGGACCCGGCGTTCGTCGGCTTCGGCGACGAGGTCCTCGGACTGGTTGTAGTCGCCGTCGGCGGCCTGGACGGCCCACAGGTGGACGGCGACTCCGTGTTCCTTCGCGGACATCAGACCGGGCAGCAGGTCCCCGTCGCCGGTCACCAGGACCACATCGGAGCAGGCACGGTTTCTGGCCAGTTCGGTGAGCTCGGCGTGCATGGCCGCGTCCACGCCCTTCTGGGCCCAGCGGCCGTCGGAGCGGGTGAGGGCGCCCAGCCGGACGGTGACCCGGGGCATGACGCGCAGCCGCCGGTGCTCGGGCTGGGGCACCCGGTCGGGTGCACCGTCGAACCAGTAGATGCGGAGCAGGGGCTGCGCGGTGTCGGCCTCGGCCCGTTCCCGCAGGCCCTGGATGAGTGCGGCGTGGTCGACGGTGATGCGGGAGCGGGAGGGCTCCCCTGCGAGAAGACTCGCGGCGGCGCCCAGCAGATAGCCGGCATCCACCAGGACGACGCAGCGGTCCACGCGTTCCACCCACTTTCGGGGAGGCTCCAGAGTTTCCCCCGAGTCTGCCCGAACCCAAGGGGCTTGACGGCCGGAACTCGATCATCGGCGTGGCGGGTCGGACGGTTTACTGCGCTACACGCAGTAATGATCCAAAATGCGTTGCTTCTGGTGGTGTGTGAGTGTGAAGGCGGCCCTGGCCCCTAGACCCCTTATGGAGGCTTCACCATGGCCAAGAACAAGAACCAGAAGCAGCCCGCGAAGCAACAGCCCCGCTCCTCGCAGCAGGATCGCAGCTCGCAGGAAGGCGTCTCAGAGCCCTCGTCCTCGGCACCGAGTCCGATGGACATGGCCCACAAGAGCAAGACGAAGAAGTTCGGCCACAACTGACGTCTCCGGTCGCGGTGAGACGAAGGGCGCCCCCGGCAACAACTGCCGGGGGCGCCCTTCGTCCGGAGCGGTGCGGACCTCGTACGGCCGCCCCTCAGCCGGCCAGGCAGGACGGGCCGAGCAGGACCTTCAGGTCGCCGAACAGGGCCGGGTCGGGCTGGACCCGGTGCCGGTCGAGCCGGAGCACGGTGGTGGTGCGCGGGCCCTGGAGCTTGATCCGGACCTCGGTGTTGCCCTTGTGGTGCCGCAGGATCTCGCCGAGCCGGGTGACCATCGGCGGGGTGACCTTGACGGTGGGGATGGTGAGGACCACCGGGGCGTTGGTGCCGGCCGAGGAGAGGTCGGGGACCATCATCTCCATGGCGACCAGCCGGGGGACGTCCTCGCGCTTGTCCAGGCGGCCCTTGACGAAGACGACCGTGTCCTCGACCAGCTGGGTGGAGACCAGCTGGTAGGTGGCCGGGAAGAACATGCACTCGATGGAGCCGGCCAGGTCCTCGACGGTGGCGATGGCCCAGGCGTTGCCCTGCTTGGTCATCTTGCGCTGGAGGCCGGAGATGATGCCGCCGATGGTGACCACCGCGCCGTCGCTGTGCTCGCCGCCGGTGAGCTGGGAGATGCCCGCGTCGGTCTTGTCGGAGAGCACGTGCTCCAGGCCGAACAGCGGGTGGTCGGAGACGTAGAGGCCGAGCATCTCGCGCTCTTGGGCGAGCAGGTAGGACTTCTCCCACTCCACGTCGGAGAACTCCACGTCGAGGCCGAAGCCCGGCTCGCTGGTCTCCTCCTCACCCATTCCGCCGAACAGGTCGAACTGTCCCTCGGCCTCCTTGCGCTTGACCGCCACCACGTTGTCGATCATCGATTCGTGGTGGGCTACCAGGCCCTTGCGGGTGTGGCCCATCTCGTCGTAGGCGCCGGCCTTGATCAGCGATTCGACGGTCCGCTTGTTGCAGACCACGGCCTCGACCTTGTCGAGGAAATCGGGGAAGGAGGAGTACTTCCCCTTCGACTTCCTCGTCTTGATGATCGAGTCCACGACGTTCTGGCCGACGTTGCGCACCGCGGTGAGCCCGAAGAGGATCACGTCGTCGCCCTGGGCCGCGAAGTTCGACTCGGACTCGTTGACATTCGGCGGGAGCACCTTGATGCCCATCCGGCGGCACTCGTTCAGGTAGATCGCGGACTTGTCCTTGTCGTCCTTGACCGAGGTGAGCAGGCCCGCCATGTACTCGGCGGGGTAGTTCGCCTTGAGGTAGGCGGTCCAGTAGGAGACCAGGCCGTACGCGGCGGAGTGCGCCTTGTTGAAGGCGTAGCCGGCGAAGGGGACCAGGACGTCCCAGAGCGCCTGGATGGCCTGGTCGGTGAAGCCGTTCTTGCGGGCGCCTTCCTGGAAGATGGTGAAGTTCTTCGCCAGCTCGTCGGGCTTCTTCTTGCCCATCACGCGGCGGAGGATGTCGGCCTCGCCCAGGGAGTACCCGGCGATGATCTGGGCGGCCTTCTGCACCTGCTCCTGGTAGACGATCAGGCCGTAGGTGACCGCGAGCACCTCTTCGAGCGGCTTCTCCAGCTCGGGGTGGATCGGGGTGATCTCCTGCTGCTGGTTCTTGCGCAGGGCGTAGTTCGTGTGCGAGTTCATGCCCATCGGGCCCGGCCGGTACAGGGCGGACACGGCGGAGATGTCTTCGAAGTTGTCGGGCTTCATCAGCCGCAGCAGCGAGCGCATGGGTCCGCCGTCGAACTGGAAGACACCGAGGGTGTCACCGCGGCCGAGCAGCTCGAAGGTCTTCGGGTCGTCCAGCGGCAGGGCCAGCAGGTCGAGGTCGATGCCCCTGTTGGCCTTCACCATCTTGACGGCGTCGTCCATGATCGTGAGGTTCCTGAGGCCCAGGAAGTCCATCTTGATCAGGCCGAGGGACTCGCACTGGGGGTAGTCCCACTGCGTGATGGTCACGCCGTCCGTGTGCCGCACCCAGATCGGAGCGTGGTCGACGATGGGTTCGCTGGACATGATCACGCCGGCCGCGTGCACACCCATCTGCCGGACCAGGCCCTCGACGCCCTTCGCGGTGTCGATGACCTTCTTCACGTCCGGCTCGTTCTCGTACATCGCCCGGATCTCGCCCGCCTCGCTGTAGCGCGGGTGCGAGGGGTCGGTGATGCCGTTGAGGTCGATGCCCTTGCCGAGGACGTCGGCGGGCATCGCCTTGGTGAGGCGGTCACCCATCGCGTACGGATATCCGAGCACGCGCGCGGAGTCCTTGATGGCGTTCTTCGCCTTGATCTTGCCGTACGTACCGATCATGGCGACCTTGTCGGCGCCGTACTTGTCGGTCACATACCGGATCACCTCGACGCGCCTGCGCTCGTCGAAGTCGATGTCGACATCGGGCATGGAGACGCGCTCGGGGTTGAGGAAGCGCTCGAAGATCAGTCCGTGCGGGATGGGGTCGAGGTCGGTGATGCCCATGGCGTACGCGACGATCGAACCGGCCGCGGAGCCTCGGCCGGGACCGACGGCGATGCCCTGCTTCTTGGCCCACATGATGAAGTCGGCGACGACGAGGAAGTAGCCCGGGAACCCCATCTGGATGATGACGTCCATCTCGTACTCGGCCTGCTTCTGCCGGTCCTCGGGGACGCCTCCGGGGTAGCGGCGGGCCATGCCGCGCCGCACCTCCTCCTTGAACCAGGTGGTGTTGGTGTAGCCCTCTTCCGGGATGTCGAACTTCGGCATGAGGTCGCGCGGCTCGAACATGCCGGTGGTGTCGATCTGCTCGGCCACCAGGAGGGTGTTGCGGCAGCCCTCCTGCCAGGCGTCCGAGGAGTCGACGGCGTACATCTCGTCCGTGGACTTGAGGTAGTAGCCGGTGCCGTCGAAGCGGAAGCGGTCCGGGTCGGAGAGGTTCTTGCCGGTCTGGATGCAGAGCAGGGCGTCGTGCGCGCCGGCCTCGTGGGCGTACGTGTAGTGCGAGTCGTTGGTGACCAGCGGCGGGATGCCGAGCTTCTTGCCGATCTCCAGGAGGCCGTCGCGGACCCGGCGCTCGATCTCGATGCCGTGGTCCATCAGCTCCAGGAAGTAGCGGTCCTTGCCGAAGATGTCCTGGTACTCGGAGGCGGCCTTCAGGGCCTCGTCGAACTGGCCGAGGCGAAGACGGGTCTGGAGCTCGCCGGAGGGGCAGCCGGTGGAGGCGATCAGGCCCTCGGACCACTGGCTGATGGTCTCCTTGTCCATGCGCGGCCACTTGGTCAGCCAGCCCTCGGCGTACGCGTCGGAGGACAGCCGGAAGAGGTTGTGCAGGCCGGTGGCGTTCGCCGCCCAGATCGTCTTGTGGGTGTAGCCGCCGGAGCCGGAGACGTCGTCGCGCTTCTGGTGCGGCTGGCCCCACTGGATGCGACGCTTGTTGCGCCGGGACTCGGGTGCGACATAGGCCTCGATCCCGATGATCGGGGTGACCCCGGCCTTCTTCGCGGAATGGAAGAAGTCGTACGCCCCGTGCAGGTTGCCGTGGTCGGACATGGCGATGTGCGTCATGCCCATTTCATTGCAGGCGTTGAACATGTCCTTCAGCCGCGCGGCACCGTCCAGCAGCGAGTACTGGGTGTGGACGTGCAGGTGCGTGAACGGCGTCTTGGTCACGACGGCAGACCTCCGGGGGGAGTGTGGGGGGCAGCTTCGAATCCTACGTCCAGCGGGTGACTGATCGCGGGCACGGAACGATAGCGTCGGGCGTTGCAACAGCCAGAAGACCCGCGCACCAGGAGGCACCACCCATGGCGGTCCCCGAGACGACAGACGAGCAGCGCGCCGAGCAGATCCTCGACGTGTTCGACACCGCGTTCGGTGAGCTCCACGCCGCCGACCCCGCTGCCTTCCAGGTGAAGTTCCGGAAGATGGCGGCCTCCGCCTTCGCCTTCTACCGGGGCACGGCCGGCCTCTTCTACGCCGACCTGGAGCGCGACCGGCACGGCGGGCCCTACCTGGACGAGCGGACCGGCCGGGTGTGGATCCACGGCGATCTGCACGCCGAGAACTTCGGCACGTACATGGACGCCAACGGCCGGCTGATCTTCAACGTCAACGACTTCGACGAGGCCTATGTCGGCCCCTTCACCTGGGACCTCAAGCGGTTCGCCGCCTCGGTCGCCCTGATCGGCTACACCAAGGCCCTCAGCGACGGGCAGATCAGCGAACTGGTGCGGATCTACGCCGCCGCCTACCGGGAGCGGATCCACGCCCTGGCCGCCGGCGCCAAGAACGAGGAGGTCCCCTCCTTCACCCTGGAGACCGCCGAGGGAGCCCTGCTGGACGCCCTGCGCGCGGCCCGCTCGCGGACCCGGTTCGCGCTGCTCGACTCGATGACGGAGATAAGGGAGTACGAGCGCCGGTTCGCGGCCGGCGGCGGCTCCATCGAGCTGGACGCGGCGACCCGGTACAAGGTGCTGGCCGCCTTCGACGGCTATCTGGAGACCCTGCCCGAGGAATCCCTGGTCCGCCCGGACTCCTACCGGGTCAAGGACGTGGTCGGCCGCCGGGGCATCGGCATCGGCTCGGCCGGCCTGCCCTCGTACAACATCCTGCTGGAGGGGCACAGCGACGCCCTCGAGAACGACGTGGTGATCTACCTCAAGCAGGCGCAGGTCCCGGCGGTCTCCCGGCACATCACGGACCGGGCGGTCCGGGAGTACTTCCAGCACGAGGGCCACCGGACGGTGATCTCCCAGCGGGCCCTGCAGGCGCACGCGGACCCCTGGCTGGGCTGGACGGAGCTGGACGGGGCCGGGCAGCTGGTCGCCGAGGTCTCCCCGTACGCGGTGGATCTGGACTGGTCCGACATCGACGACCCGGAGGAAATCGCGGCCGTGGTCGCGGACCTGGGCCGGGCCACGGCGACCATGCACGCCTCGGCCGACGAGCACGGCAGCGGCCACTCGCTGGTGCCGTTCTCCACCGAGCGGGCCATCGATGCGGCCATCGCGGCGGACGAGGAGGGATTCGGGGAGCTGCTGGTGGACTTCGCCCATGCGTACGGTGCCCGGGCCCGCGCCGACCACCAGATCTTCGTGGACCTCTTCCGGAACGGCCGGCTGACCCGCTGAGTCCCGGTTTCACAGGGACACATGGCACACTCACGGGCGATGGACATATCGGGAGTACGGCTCAGGGGCCTGCGGGCGGCGCTGTTCAGCGCCCTCGTCGTGCTGCTTTCGGCCGGCTCGCACGTCCTGATGTCCCGGGTTCCGCTGCCGCCCACGCTGGTCCTCGGCGCGTTCGCGGCGGTCTTCGTGATCGCCTATGCGCTGGCCGGCCGGGAGCGGGGCCTCGGCCCGATCGCCGGACTGCTGGTGCCGCTGGAGCTGGCCGCCGACACGGTCTTCACCGCCGGCCAGCACGTCTGCTACGGCCCCGCGGGCGGCCCGGTCTCCGGGCCGCTGCGCGCCCTGGGGCTGGAGGAGCTGTGCGGCGGACCGCCGGTGGGCGGGGCGCTGGCCGAGGTGGCCGGGCCCGCCGCCGATCCGGCGTCGCTGCTCGCCGCCCCGGGCCCCTGGGTGCCCTGGCTGCTGCTGGGCGCCCACGTCTCGGTCGGCCTGCTGGCCGCGCTGTGGCTGTGGCAGGGCGAGCGGGCGCTGGGCCGGCTGCTGCGGGCGGTGGCCGCGCTGGCGTTCCGGCCGCTGCTGCTGGCGGTGGCCGCGGGGGCGGCGGTCCTCGGCCCGGCTGCCCGGCGGGCGGTCCGGCCGGTCCGGGCGGGCGCTCGGGCCCGTAACCGGTTCCCCGCGCATTCCGTGGGACGTCGGGGACCTCCCGTGGCGGTCGTGGCGCCCTCCGGCGCCTGACAGCCCTGCGGCAGGACCCTCACCACTTCTTTCACCACCCACGGAGTACCACCATGAGTGCACGCAACAACAAGGCCAACAAGGCGGCGGCCCGCGAGCGGCTGCGCCAGGAGCGCGAAGCCCAGCTGAAGAAGGACAAGGCGCGCCGGCAGGCCATCGTGGCCGGCTCGATCGTCGGCGTCCTCGCCCTGGCGGGCGGCATCGGCTACCTGGTCATGGAGATGACCAAGCCGGACGCCTGGGAGAAGGCCGCGGACGCCCCGCTGGTCACGCCGAAGAACGCCACCGGCGACAAGGGCACCACCGTGGTCGTCGGCAAGGCCGACGCCAAGAAGACCCTGGAGGTCTACGAGGACTCGCGCTGCCCGGCCTGCGCCGTGTTCGAGCAGTCGGTGGGCGGACAGATCAAGACAGATGTGGACGCGGGCAAGTACAAGCTCCGCTATGTCGGCGCGACCTTCATCGACAAGGGTGTCAGCGGCGAGGGCTCGAAGAACGCGCTGAGCGCGCTGGGCGCGGCGCTCAACGTCAGCCCCGAGGCGTTCCTGGAGTACAAGGCGGCGCTGTACTCGAAGGCGAACCACCCGGAGGAGACGGACGACAAGTTCGCGAAGGACGCCTACCTGATCAAGGTGGCGGACGGGGTGCCGGCCCTCAAGGGCAACGCCGACTTCAAGGCGGCGGTGGAGAACGGCACCTACGACCGGTGGGCGCTCGAGATGTCGAAGGCCTTCGACGCGTCCGGGGTGAAGGGCACGCCGACCCTGATGATGGACGGCAAGAAGATCGAGACCCCGCAGACGCCGGAGGCGTTCACGGCGGCCATCGACGCGGCCCTCAAGGGCTGACCAAACGGCTGATCACAAGGCTGACCAAACGGACTGAACGACACATTCCAGCCAACGGGCGGGCGGACTCCGAGAGTTCGCCCGCCCGTTGCCGTTCGAGGGGTGTTCGGTGGCTATACCGGTCGGTAATATGATCATCCGTGACCAGTCATCTCCCCCTTTCTTCCGCGGCTTCGCCGCGCCGCCGTACGGTCGTCCTGGCCGCGGCGGCCACTGCCGCCCTTGCCCCGCTGGCGTTCGCCGGCGGGACGGCCCATGCGGCCGAGAACGCCCCGGCGTTCCTGCACGGCGTCGCCTCCGGCGACCCGCTGCCCGACGGTGTCCTGCTGTGGACCCGCGTCACCCCCACCGCCGAGGCCCTTCCCGGCTCCGGCGTGGGACCCGACACCCAGGTGGGCTGGGAGGTGGCCGAGGACAAGGCCTTCTCCCGGATCGTCGCGAGCGGCAGCCTGACCGCCTCCGCCGCGACCGACCACACCGTCAAGGCCGATGTACGGGGACTCCGGCCGGAGACGGTGTACTTCTACCGGTTCACCGCGGGCGGCACCGTCTCGCCCGTCGGCCGGACCCGCACCACCCCGGCACACGACGCCACCGCCCCGGGGGTGCGGTTCGGCGTGGTGTCCTGCGCCAACTGGGAGTCGGGGTACTTCTCCGCCTACCGCCACCTGGCCGCCCGTACCGACCTGGACGCGATCCTGCACCTGGGCGACTACATCTACGAGTACCAGACGGGGGGTTACCCCGAGGCCAAGTACGTGGTGCGGCAGCACGAGCCGAAGCACGAGATCACCACCCTCGCCGACTACCGGCTCCGGCACGGCACGTACAAGACGGACGCCGACCTCCAGGCCCTGCACGCGGCCCACGCGATCATCGCCATCTGGGACGACCACGAGTTCGCCGACGACACCTGGTCCGGGGGCGCCGACAACCACACCCCCGGCACCGAGGGCGACTGGGCGGCCCGCGCCGCCGCCGCCAAGCAGGCGTACTTCGAGTGGATGCCGGTCCGGGCCTCCATCGCGGGCACGGTCTACCGCCGGCTGCGCTTCGGCAACCTGGCCGACCTGCACCTGCTGGACCTGCGGTCGTTCCGCTCGCAGCAGGCCAAGACCGGCAGCGGCTCGGTGGACGACCCCGAGCGCACCATCACCGGGCGGGCCCAGCTGGACTGGTTGAAGGCCGGCCTGGCGAGCTCGGACGCGACCTGGAAGCTGGTCGGCACCTCGGTGATGATCTCGCCGGTGGCCTTCGGTTCGCTGCCCGCGCACCTGATGGCACCGCTGGCGAAGCTGCTCGGCCTGCCGCAGGGCGGCATAGCCGCCAACGTGGACCAGTGGGACGGGTACACGGACGACCGCAAGGAACTGCTGGGCCACCTGAAGGACCGGAACATCCGGAACACCGTCTTCCTGACCGGTGACATCCACATGGCCTGGGCGAACGAGGTCCCGGTCAACATGGCCACATATCCGGGTTCGGGCACGGCGGCCACCGAGTTCGTGGTGACCTCGGTGTCCTCCGACAACCTGGACGACATCCTGCACGTGCCGACGAACACCGCCTCACTGGCCGCCGAAGCGGCGATCCGGTCCGCCAACTGGCACGTGAAGTGGCTGGACATGGACGACCACGGCTACGGCGTGCTGGACGTGACCGCGGAGCGCACCCAGATGGACTACTACGTGGTGTCCAACAAGGCGAAGCGGGACGCGAGCTCGTCTTGGTCCCGGTCCTACCGGACCATGAACGGTACCCAGAAGGTGGAGAAGGTAAACAGCCCGGTGCGATGATCATTAATTGATGCACCGTCAATTTTGCGGTCCACAACGGCGTTCGGAGACATCCGAGCGCCGTTGCGCGTTTCCGGCAACAAATCTTTTACAGCAAACGTCTTGACGTTTCGATGACATGCACACGTAAGCTTCGCGCCAGTTGAGGAGATCATTCTCCGCCACCCCCACATCATTCGCGAGGAGCACACGTGCGCGCCGTTGCCCGCATATCCCCCCTTCTCCGCCGCCGCCTGATCGGCTCGGCCGCTCTGGCCGGAGCCCTGGCGCTGTCCCCGCTGTCGGGCCCGACCACCGTCGCCGCGGCCAAGACGCCGGCCGAGGTCTGCGCCGAGGAGACCGGCTCCGCCCCGGCGAACGCCCGAGTTGCCCGCCCCAAGGAGCAGCACGCGGCCGAGCCGAACGAGGTCACCGAGGCCCAGGCCCAGGCCATGGAGGCCGACCTGAAGGCGAAGCTGGACAAGAAGCTCAAGAACCAGCCGCAGCACGGGCTGAGCGCCGCCGCGGCCGTCACCACCATCCCGGTCTACTTCCACGTCATCCACTCCGGCACGACCGGAAAGCTGACCTCGACCGACATCTCGAAGCAGATGGCCGTCCTGAACTCCGCCTTCGGCGGGCAGGGCACCGGCAACGCGAACACCAACTTCCAGTTCACCCTCGCCGGCACCGACTACACGGACAACGCGAGCTGGTACAACCTGGCCTCGGGTTCCACCGCCGAGAAGAACATGAAGAACAGCCTGCGCAAGGGCGGCGCGAACTCGCTGAACGTCTACACCGCCAACCTCTCCGGCGGCCTGCTCGGCTGGGCGACCTTCCCGAGCTCCTACGCCTCGCAGCCCAAGATGGACGGCGTGGTCCTGCTGAACTCCTCCCTCCCGGGCGGCTCCTCGGCCAACTACAACGAGGGCGACACCGGCACCCACGAGGTCGGCCACTGGATGGGCCTTTACCACACCTTCCAGGGCGGCTGTAACGGAAGCGGCGACTCCGTCTCCGACACCCCGGCCGAGAAGACCGCCGCGTACGAGTGCCCGACCGGGCGCGACTCCTGCACCACCAAGTCCGGCGTGGATCCGATCCACAACTTCATGGACTACACGTACGACGCATGCATGTACCAGTTCACCTCCGGTCAGGTGACCCGGATGCAGAGCCACTGGACCGCATACCGCGCAGCCTGAGCGCGGACCGTCCCGACTGCCCTAACCTGGCGCCATGAGCGCGCCGGGGGACGTGATCGACGGACGGTTCGAGCTGGTTGAACGGCTCGGCAGTGGTGGGATGGGCACGGTCTGGCGCGCGCTGGACCGTGCCCTTCACCGCGATGTGGCCGTCAAGGAAGTCCGGCCCACGGCCGGCATGGAGGATCCGGACGCGGTGCGGCTGCTGCGCGAACGGGTGCTGCGGGAGGCCCGCGCCCAGGCCCGGATCAGCCATCCGAACGTGGTCACCATCCACCACATCGTGGACGGGGACCCACACCCCTGGCTGGTGATGGAGCTGCTGCCCGGCAACTCCCTCCAGCAGCGGCTGGAACAGGGCCCCATGCGGCCGGCCGAGGCGGCCCGGATCGGCCGCGAGGTGCTGTCCGGGCTGCGCGCGGCGCACGAGGCCGGGATCCACCACCGGGACGTCAAACCCGCCAACGTGCTGCTACGGGCGGACGGTTCGGCGGTGCTGACGGACTTCGGCATCGCCGCCATAAGGGAAGCCGCGTCGCTGACCCTGACCGGGGAGGTCATCGGCACCCCCGAGTACCTGGCGCCCGAGCGGATCCGGGGCACCGATCTGCCCGCCTCCGACCTGTGGTCGCTGGGCATGATGCTGTACGTGTGCGTGGAGGGCGTGAGCCCGATGCGCCGGGCCACCACGCTGGCCACCCTCGCCGCCGTGCTCGACGACCCGGTGCCCGCGCCCCGCCGGGCCGGCGCCCTGGGCTCCGTACTCGCCGCCGTCCTGGTCCGGGATCCGGCGCAGCGGCCGGATGCGGCACGGCTGGATGCGCTGCTGGCCGCGGTGGTGGCGGGCCGGGAGCTGCCGCCGGAGCCCACCCGGGTCGACCGCCCTCCGGCCCCGGCCCCCGCCCCGGAAGCTGATCAGCGGGCGCCCGCCAGCCGGTTCGGGCCGCCGCCGACCCCGGCGCCGCGGTACGACGCAACGCCCCGGGATGCGCTGCCGACCCTCGGCGCCGGCGGGCCCCACGGTCCGGCACCGGAGACCGGGCGCCGGGAGCGGATCACCCCGCTGGCCGCGGCGGCGGCCGTACTCGCCCTAGCGCTGCTCGGCGTCGGCGGGTACGCACTGTTCAAGCCAGAGGCACCGGGTCACGAAGACGGCCGGAACCCGACGGTCCCGCCGGTGGTCGCCACGACGCTGTCCCCGTCCCCGACGCCGTCGCCAACGCCGAGCCCCACAGCACCGCGCACTCCATCACCCACGCCATCGCCCACTCCCCCGGCCACGAAGTCGGCCGGTCCGCCGGCAACCCCCGCTACCGTGCCGGAGCCGGAACCCGAGCCGGCCGGGCGCTGGATCGCCCAGCTCCACTCCGAGCCCGAAAGCACCGGCACCGCCGCCCGCGACCGCCGCCTGGCCACCGTCCGCGCCACCGTCCCGGAGGCCCTGGTCCTGCGCAGCCGCGACCACGCCGCCCTCAACCCCGGCTACTGGGTGATCTACGCCCCCGGCCCCTTCGCCGACGGCAAGGCCGCCCTCGCCTTCTGCGCGCAACGCAGCCGGACCACCGCCGACCAGTGCATCGGCCGCTGGCTCAGCGACGACCGGGCCGACTACGGCTACCAGTGCGCCCCGCCGGCCACCGCACCGGCCGGCCGCTGCCGGCACCCGGCGACCTGAGCCGGTCAGCCCGAGCCGGTGAGATCGAGCCGGTCAGATCGACTCGAGGAAGCCGAGCACGGTGGCCCAGGCCCGCTCGGCGGCCTCCGCGTCGTAATCCGGCAGGTCCGGGTCGGTGAACAGGTGCCCTGCGCCCGGGTAGCTGTGGACCTCCACGTCCGCGCCCGCCCGCTGCATCCGCAGGTACCACGCGGTCAGCCAGTCGTGCGGCTCGAAGACGTCCGGGTCCGCGATGTGCAGCTGCACCGGCAGGTCGTCGACCGCCGCGTCGTCTGCGATGTCGGCGGTGCCGTGCATCAGGAGCAGGCCCCGGGCCTTCTCGTCGGCGAGCGCCAGCTGCTGGGCCACCGAGCCGCCGAACGAGAACCCGGCATAGACCAGCCCCCGGTCGGAGTAGGGAGCGGCGGCCAGCACCGCCCGCTTGAGCAGTTCGTCACGGCCCACCTCCTCCTGGAAGGCCATGCCCTCCTCGACGGTCTCGAAGGTCCGGCCCTCGAACAGATCCGGCACCTGCACCTGGTGGCCGGCGTCCCGGAGCCGGTCGGCGGCGGCGTGCACGGCGGGCCGCAGTCCGTACGTCGAGTGGAAAAGGATGATGTTCATGTGCCCATCGTGCCAGCCGGGGCCGACAGCGGTCGGTTACGGTCGAAGGCATGGAGACCGTGCTCCGCTCACTGCTGCTGCGCCGTTGTCTGCCGCCCCTGCTGCTCCTGCTCTGCGCGGCGGGACTCAAGGCCTTCCTCCGGGACCCGGGCAGACTCGGACAGCTGCTGACCCTGGTGGTGATCGGTGCGGCGGCCTGGCTGGCGGTGCGGATCGCCGACGCGGCCGTGGAGGCCTCGTACGGACGGTATGCGGCCGGGAACACGGACGAGGCGCGGGTACGGCGGGTGCGTACCCAGGTGGAGCTGATCAAGCGGGTGGTGACCGCGGTCGTGGTGGTCGTGGCGCTCGCCGCGATGCTGCTGACCTTCCCGGCGATGCGGACGGTCGGCGCGTCGATGCTGGCCTCGGCCGGTGTGCTGGGCATCGTGGCGGGCATCGCCGCGCAGTCCACCCTCGGCAACCTGTTCGCGGGGCTCCAGATCGCCTTCGGCGACACCGTCCGGATCGGCGACACCGTGGTGGTGGACAAGGAGTGGGGGAAGGTCGAGGAGATCACCCTGACCTTCCTGGTGGTGCGCACCTGGGACGAGCGGCGGATCACCATGCCGGTCTCGTACTTCACCTCGAAGCCGTACGAGAACTGGTCGCGCGGCGGTGCGGAGATGACCGGGACGGTGTTTCTGCACCTGGACCACCGGGCGCCGGTGGCGCTGCTACGGGAGAAGCTGGACGGGATCCTGAAGGAACTGCCGGAGTGGGACGGGCGGTCCAGCGGGCTGGTGGTCACCGACACCACCCCGCACACCATTCAGGTGCGCGCGGTGGTCACGGCGAAGGACGCGGACGATGTGTGGACCCTGCGGTGTGCGGTGCGGGAGCGGCTGATCGCCTGGCTGGCAGCGGAACACCCGTACGCCCTGCCCCGCATCGCCACCTCACCGGCGGCCGAACTCGGCACCGCCCCCGACCCCGACACCGGCGCCGAACCCGACCCTGAATAGCGCCCCGCCGCCCGGCGCCCGCTCCGCCGTCAGCTCAGCCCCGTGCGCCCGCGCAATCTGGCGGGCCATGGCCAGGCCCAGGCCCGAGCCGGGGAGGGTGCGGGCGGTGTCGGCGCGGTAGAAGCGGTCGAACACATAAGGGAGGTCCTCCGGGGCGATGCCCGGGCCGTGGTCGCGGACGGTGAGGTGGGTCGGGGTGAGGTCCACCTCCACCGGCAGGCCGGCCGGGCTGAACTTGGCCGCGTTGTCGAGCAGGTTGGACAGCAGGCGGGCCAGCCGGGCGGGGACGCCGGGGAGGACGATCTCCGTGGTGTGGAGGGTGAAGGGCACGGCGGGCCAGTGGGTGCGGGCCGCCTCCACGGCCTGCTCCACCAGCGGCGCCAGCCGTACCTGTTCGACCAGCGGCTGCGGCTCCTCGTCCCGGGCCAGCTCGATCAGGTCGTTGACCAGCCCGGTGACCTCGCGCAGCTGCCGGCCGAGCGCGCCGGCGGCCCGGTCGCGCTGGGCCGGGGTCAGCCGGTCGGCGCGGGCCAGCAGTTCGGCGTTGGTGCGGAGCGCGGTGAGCGGGGTGCGCAGCTCGTGCGAGGCGTCGGCGACCAGGCGGCGCTGGGCGGTGACGGACTGTTCGAGTTCGCCGAGCATGGTGTTGAAGCTCCCTGCGAGCCGGGTGATCTCGTCCTCCCGTCCCGGCGGCGGCAGTTCGATGCGGTGCCGGGGATCGCGGGTGGCGGCGATGCGTTCCGCGGTGGCGGTCAGCCGGCTGACGGGTGCGAGGCCGGTCCGGGAGACCCAGTAGCCGAGCGCGGCGGCGAGCAGCACCCCGGCCGCGCCGGTGAGGGCCAGGCTGTGGGCCGCCTGCCGGATGCCCTGCTCGACGGTGTCGGTGCGCAGCGCGACCCGCAGGGCGCGGCCCTTGGCGTAGTCGGTGGTGAGCATCCGGGCGGGATGTCCGTCGAGGGTGAAGTTGGTGTAGTACGGGGCGCGTTCGCCGGCCGCGACGAGCCGCGCGGGCGGGCCGGGCGGCAGCAGGTAGGGCGTACGGGGGTCCTGGGCGGGGTCGGCCGGTACGACCTCCGCGCAGGCGGGCGCGGCCAGGAACCGGCACTGCCCGGCCAGCGTGCCGGGCGGTGCGGATCGGTACTGCTGGGCGACAAGTCGGGCGGACTGGGTGAGGCTCAGGTCGAGCTGCTGGTACAGCTGAGCCTGGACGATGAAGAAGGCGGCGGTACAGACGCCGACCGCGACGAGGGCGACGGCGGCGGTGGCGGCGAGCGCAAGCCGGGTCCGCAACGGCCGCCGCCGCCTCCACCGCGCCCCCAACCGCCGCCTGCCCGGCCCAGCCCCCGCCAGGTCCGGGGCCGCCGGGTCCGGACCCGTCATGGCATGTCCAGGCGGTAGCCGACGCCGTGCACCGTGTGCACCAGTCGGGGCTCTCCGCCCGCCTCCAGCTTCCGCCGCAGATAACCGACGTACACGGCGAGGGAGTTCGACTCCGGCCCGAAGTCGTGACCCCACACCAGCTCCAGGATCAGCTCCCGCGGCAGCACCTGCCCCGGATGCCGCAACAGCAGTTCCAGCAGGGCCGCCTCGGTGCGGCTGAACTCCAGCGGGCGGTCCCCCCGGTGTCCGGTCCGGGTCTCCGGGTCCAGGACCAGGTCCCCGAAGCCGAGCAGGCCGCCGCCGCCCGCCGGATCGGGGGCGGCCCGCCGCAGCAGCGCGCGGATCCGGGCCACCAGCTCGTCCAGGGCGAAGGGCTTCACCAGATAGTCGTCCGCGCCCGCGTCCAGGCCGTCCACCCGGTCACTGACCGAGTCCAGGGCGGTCAGCACCAGAACCGGGGTACGGTCGCCCAGCGCGCGCAGCCGCCGGCAGACCCCGAGCCCGTCGAGCACCGGCATCCGGACGTCCAGGACGAGCGCGTCCGGCTGCCAGGACACCACCTCCGTCAGGGCGGCCAGCCCATCGGCGGCGCCCCGCACCTCGTACCCCTCGACGGCCAGCCCGTCCTCGACCGCGGCCCGCACCTCGGGCTCGTCGTCGACCACCAGAATCCGCTGCATATTACAAAGCGTGCCAAACAGGCGCGGAGAAGCAAAAAACCTCTTAGAACGTTCTTAGGACACACCCGTTGAGTGTGGCCATGAACACACACCTTTCCGTGGTGATCGGTGCCGGCGGCACCGGCGGCCACATCTATCCGGGGCTGGCGCTCGCCGACGCGCTGCGCCGCGCCGTCCCCGGGGCCGAGGTCTCGTTCATCGGGACCGAGCGCGGCCTGGAGACCGACCTGATCCCGGCCGCCGGCTACCGCCTGCACACCGTCGACATGATCCCCTTCGACCCCTCGCTCGGCGCGAAGCGCTATCTGCTGCCCGCCGCGCTGCTGCGCTCGGCCGGCCAGGCCAAGGCGGTGCTGCGCCGGCAGGGCGCGCAGGTGGTGGTCGGGATGGGCGGCTACCCGAGCGCGCCCGCCGTGCTGGGGGCCAGGATGGCCGGGCTGCCCGCGCTGATCCACGAGTCCAACGCGGTACCGGGCCGAGCCAACCGCTTCGCGGCCCGGCTCACCCCGCACCTCGCGGTCGCCTTCGACCGGAGCCGGCCCCATCTGGCCGGCGGGGAGCGAGCACTGACCACGGGCATGCCGATCTCCGCGGCCCTGGCCGCGCTGGGCCGGGACCGGCTTGCGTACCGCGCGGAGGCCCGGCAGGCGCTGCGGGTGCCGGACGGGCGGCGGCTGGTGGTCTTCAACGGCGGCAGCCTGGGCGCGGCCCGGCTCACCGCCGCCGCCGTCGGCCTCGCCCGGCAGTGGCAGGACCGGGACGACGTACAGCTGCTGATCAAGACCGGGCCGGCCGCGCTGTCGGCCACGGCGGCCGGGCTGGCGGCGGACGGCGGGCACTGGGTGGCGCGGGCCGTGCCGTACCTGGACCGGATGGACCTGGTGTACGCGGCGGCCGACCTGATCGTGTGCCGGGCCGGTTCGGCGACGGTCGCGGAGCTGGCGGCCACCGGGGTGCCGGCCGTGCTGGTCCCCTACCCGCACGCCCCCGGCGACCACCAGACACACAACGCCCGGGTGCTGTCCGACGCCGGCGCCGGGCTGCTGCTGCCGGATGCCGAGACCACGGCCGACCGGCTGGCCGGGCTGATCGAGCCGCTGCTGGCGGATCCGGCGCGGCTGGCGGCGATGTCCGGCGCCGCCGAGCCGGGCCCGCACGGCCGGGCCGCCGAGCTGCTCGCCATCGAGGTGCTGCGCCTCGCCGGCCACCCCCTCCCCTCTTCCGTACTGGAGCACGCATGAGCATCGACTGGAACAACCGCACCGTCCTGGTCACCGGAGCCGAGGGGTTCATCGGCTCGACCCTGGTGGACCTGCTGGTGGCCCGGGGCGCCCGGGTCCGGGCCTTCGTCCACTACAAGCCGTACGCCGAGAAGGGCCATCTGGCGCGCTACCTGGCGGATCCGGCCGGGCCGGTGGAGATGTGGGCGGGCGACGTCCGGGACGCGGGCCGGGTCAGCGATGCGGTGGCCGGCTGCGACACCGTCTTCCATCTGGCGGCGCTGATCGGGATCCCGTACAGCTACGACTCCCCGGGCGCGTACGTGCAGACCAACGTCACCGGCACCCAGAACATCGCGGAGGCCTGCCGCCGCCACGGGGTGCGCCGCCTGGTGCACACCTCCACCAGCGAGGTGTACGGCACGGCGCTCACCGCCCCGATCGACGAGAGCCACCCGCTGCAGCCGCAGTCCCCCTACTCCGCCTCGAAAATCGGCGCGGACATGATGGCCCTCTCCTTCCACCACGCCTTCGAGCTGCCGGTGGCGGTGGTCCGGCCGTTCAACACGTACGGGCCGCGGCAGTCGGCCCGCGCTGTCATCCCGACGATCCTGGCGCAGCTGCACGCGGGCGCCGAGGAGATCCGGCTGGGCTCGCTGACCCCGACCAGGGACTTCACGTACGTCACGGACACGGCGGAGGGTTTCCTCGCGGTGGCCGACTGCGACCGCGCGCTGGGTCAGGTGGTCAACCTGGGCAGCGGCCGGGAGATATCCATCGGAGACCTGGCCCGGGCCCTCATCACGGCCTCCGGCCGGGACGCGGTGGTGACGGAAGACACATCCCGGCTGCGCCCCTCGGGCAGCGAGGTGGAGCGTCTGCTGTCGGACAACTCCCGGGCCCGGGAGTGGGCGGACTGGAAGCCGCAGGTGTCCCTGGACGAAGGCCTGCGACGCACCTCGGACTGGATCGCCGCGCATCCGCACCTGTTCGCCCCGGACCGCTACCAGGTCTGACCTCTCAGGAGGTCCGGAGGCTGCGGACGTCCAGGTGGCGCAGGACCCGGTCGACGACCTCCGGGTCCGCGCCCGGCTCGCTGCGGGCGGCGAGGACCTCGTGGCGGGCGGCGGACATCATCTCGCGCTGGATGCGCTGGATGTGCCGGATGCGGGAGACCCTCTGCGCGTACGCCTCGCGGCGTTCCTCGTCGACCAGGTCGGGGCTGATCCGGGCACCGACGTCGTACGCCCGCCGGTACAGCGTCTCCATCAGGTCCTCGGGGAGGTCCTCGACCTCCTGGATCTCCTTCAGCCGCTGCTTCGCCGCCTTCGCCGCGCGCAGCGCGAGCCGGCGCTCGAATGCGCGCTTGGCGTCGGTGTCCGCCTCCACTCCGAGCCGGCGCACCAGCCACGGCAGGGTGAGGCCCTGCGCCACCAGCGTGGTCATGATCACCGCGAAGGCGATGAAGACGATCTCGTCCCGGGCGGGGAACGGCAGCCCGTCGTCGGTCCGGAGCGGGATGGCCAGGGCGAGGGCCACCGAGGCCACCCCGCGCATCCCGGCCCACCACATCACCACGCTCTCCCGCCAGCTCAGCGGGATCTCCTCGTCCCAGTCGCGCCCGGTGTGCAGCTTGCGCGCCAGCCAGGACGCCGGCAGCAGCCACACCAGCCGGACGCCGACCACCACCGCGATCACCGCGGCGGCCCAGCCCGCGAGCTGCCCCCAGCGGCCGTGCGCGGTGCTGAACACGGTGTGCAGTTCCAGCCCGATGAGCCCGAAGGCCACCCCCGTGACCAGGGTGTCGACGATCTCCCAGAAGGTGTGCCCGGCCAGCCGGCCCAGGACGTCGTCGGCGTCGGTCGCGTACTCGGCGAGGAACAGGGCGGTGGTGAGGACGGCCAGCACCCCCGAGCCCTGGAATTCCTCGGCGAGGACGTAGGACACGAACGGCACCAGCAGGGTCAGCCCGATCTGCAGGGTGGCATCGCCGAGCATCCCCATCAGCCGGTTCGCGACCCAGCCCAGGGCCAGTCCGACGGCCACCGCGACCACCGCGGAGAGCACGAACTCGCCGAGCGCCTCGGGCCAGGAGAAGCTGCCGCTGACGACGGCGGCCACGGCGACGTGGTACAGCACGATGGCCGTCACGTCGTTGAACAGGCCCTCGCCCTCCAGGATGGACACCATGCGCCGGGGCAGTCCCAGCGATCCCGCGACCGCGGTGGCCGCGACCGGATCGGGCGGGGCGACCAGTGCGCCCAGGGCCAGCGCCGCGGCGATCGGCAGCCCGGGCACCACGGCGTGGGCGGTGGCGGCGACCGCGGCGGTGGTGACGAAGACCAGGGCCACGGCCAGCAGCAGGATCGGCCGCACATTGGCCGCGAACTGCCGCCAGGAGGTGCGCTGCACGGAGGCGTAGAGCAGCGGCGGCAGCACCAGCGGCAGGATGAACTCGGGCGGGATGTCGACGTTCGGGATCGCCGGCACCAGGGCCAGCGCCACCCCGCCGAGGGTCATCAGCACCGGCGCGGGCAGGCCCAGCCGGTCCCCGAGCGGCACGGTGACCACGGCGCCGAACAGCAGCACGAAGAGCAGGAGGAGCTGATCCACTCCCCCACCCTGTCAGCTCTGTCCGGTTTTGAACCCTTACGGCAGGGTGCGCCGCATGGCCCGGTGCGGCATGCCCGCATCCTCGAACTCCGGGCCGTACGCCACGTAGCCGAGCCGCTCGTAGAAGCCGAGCGCATGCGTCTGGGCACCGAGGTCCACCGCGGCCAGGCCCAGCCGGACCGCCTCCGCCTCGATCGCACGGACCAGCGCGGCGCCGACCCCGAGGCCGCGGGCGGCCTTCAGCACGGCCAGCCGGCCCAGGGCGCCGACCTCGGGCGAACCGGTCTTGCCGAGGGCGGCCTCGCCGTACAGCAGCCGGCCGGTGCCGAGGGGGCCGTCCGGCCCGACGGCCAGCACATGCACGGCCCCCGCGTCGTAGGCGTCGTACTCGACCGACTCCGGGACGCCCTGCTCCTCGACGAACACCTCGGTGCGGACGGCGAAGCAGGCGGCCAGGTCCGCCTCGCCGGTGGCGACCCGGACCTCGTAGGCCGCGGTCACTCGCTCTCCGCGCGGATCACGTCCAGCGCGTGCTGGAGGTCCGCCGGGTAGCTGCTCTCGAACTCCACCCACTGCCCGTCGGACGGGTGCTCGAAGCCGAGCCGGACCGCGTGCAGCCACTGCCGGGTCAGGCCCAGCCGCTTGGCGATGGTCGGGTCGGCGCCGTAGGTCAGGTCGCCCACGCAGGGGTGCCGGTGCGCGGACATGTGCACCCGGATCTGGTGCGTACGGCCGGTCTCCAGCTTGATGTCGAGCAGCGAGGCGGCACGGAAGGCCTCGATCAGGTCGTAGTGGGTGACGGAGGGCTTGCCCTCCTGGGTCACGGCCCACTTGTAGTCGGCGCTGGGGTGCCGGCCGATCGGCGCGTCGATGGTGCCGCTCATCGGGTCGGGGTGACCCTGGACGAGGGCGTGGTAGCGCTTGTCCACGATCCGCTCGCGGAACTGGTTCTTGAGCGAGGTGTAGGCGCGCTCGGACTTGGCGACGGCCATCAGGCCGGAGGTGCCGACGTCCAGGCGGTGCACGATGCCCTGGCGCTCGGCAGCGCCGGAGGTGGAGATCCGGTAGCCGGCGGCGGCCAGGCCGCCGATGACGGTGGTTCCGGTCCAGCCCGGGCTCGGGTGGGCGGCGACCCCGACCGGCTTCATGATCACGACGATGTCCTCGTCGTCGTGGATGATCTCCATGCCCTCGACCGGCTCGGCGACGATCTCGACCGGCCGCGGCGGCGCTGGCATCTCGACCTCGAGCCAGGCGCCGCCGTGCACCCGCTCCGACTTCCCGACGACGCTGCCGTCGACCGACACCTTCCCCGCAGCCGCAAGGTCGGCCGCCTTCGTCCGGGAAAAACCGAACATACGGGCGATGGCGGCGTCGACGCGCTCGCCTTCGAGGCCATCGGGAACGGGCAGGGTGCGGATCTCGGGAATCGTACTCACCCGTCGAGTATGCCTTGTCAGTCCTTGTGGACGGTGCCGTCCGGGTCCAGGCCCCGGAAGGACAGCAGCACGATCAGGATGCCGCCGCAGACGATCGCCGAGTCCGCGAGGTTGAAGACGGCGAAGTGCGCGGGCGCGATGAAGTCGACCACTGCGCCGCGGAAGACGCCGGGCGAGCGGAAGATCCGGTCGGTGAGATTGCCGAGCGCACCGCCCAGCAGCAGGCCCAGGGCAATGGCCCAGGGAAGGCTGTAGAGCTTCCGGGCGAGCCGCACGATCACCACGATCACGGTGGCGGCGATACAGGTGAAGATGATCGTGAAGGCCTCGCCGAAGCCGAAGGCGGCGCCGGGGTTCCGGACCGCCTCGAACTTCAGCAGGTCCCCGATGATCTCGATGGGGACCTGGTGCTCCAGCTTCGCGACCACCAGCATCTTGCTGCCCAGGTCGAGCAGGTACGCCAGCAGGGCCACCACCAGCAGCGCGGTGATCCGCCGCCGCCCCTTGGGCTGCGCGGGCTCCGGCTGGGTGTCGTCCCCGACCTCCGGCGTACCGATGATGCGCTCCGCCTCTGCCACGTGAGTCCCTCGTCCTGGCTCGACAACTGAAGACGAGGGTACGTCACGGCCCCGGACCGGCCCTCCGCATCCCCGCTCGGGCAGGCCCCAGGCCCGCTCTAGTGCCGGCGCTCCTGCTTCTGCTTGCACTCCACGCACAGTGTGGCCCGGGGGAAGGCCTGCATCCTGGCCTTGCCGATGGGCTGGCCGCAGCTCTCGCAGAGCCCGTAGGTGCCGGCGTCCAGCCGCTCCAGGGCCCGCTGGGTCTGCTCCAGCATCTCCCGGGCGTTCGCGGCCAGGGCGATCTCGTGCTCCCGCGTGATGTTCTTGCTGCCGGTGTCGGCCTCGTCGTCGCCGGCGCCACCGCCGCCGTCCCGCATCAGGCCGGTGATGGCCAGCTCGGAGGCATCCAGCTCGGACCGCAGCCGCAGCACCTCGCCCTCCAGCTCGGTACGGGCCTGTGCGACCTCGGCGGGGCTCCAGGGGTCCTCGCCCGGCCGGACCGCGAGCTCCGCCGAGGCCCGGGCCTTGGGCAGCCCGCTGGTGGCCGCGGCGGCGGTCTTCCTGGCCCTGCTCGTGCCCGTGCTCTTCTTGGCAACCACGTTCTGGACTCCCGTCTCGGTCGTCTCCCCGGCCACCTCGGCAGGGGCCGCCTTCCCGGCCTTGGCCGGGGCCGAGCGCTTCCCGGCCGCCGTCCCCGCCGGGGCCCGCTTCTTCGCGGCCGGGGCCGCCCGTCCGGCAGCCGGCGCCGAGCCGGACGCGGCCGGCGCCGGCTCGCCGTCCACCCGCTTCACCGCGGCCGTCTTGCCCGCCGCGGCCCGCTTCGCCGGGGCCCGCTTCGGCTGGACGTCTGGGGCCGCCCGTTGGGCGGCCTTGGCCGCCGTCGACTGCTTCTTCGCCACCATGGCTGCGGCCCCTTCACATATGGTGATCTAGCACGCAAATCGTGCTGGGACGATAAATCGACTCCGGCCCCGCGGCAACGGGGCACGCGTCCTCCGAGACCAACCTGCATCCGTTGTGCCCAGCTCAGCGCCCGGTAATCCGCCACCCGCCGCCCTCCCGCCCCCGACCGCGGCCGTCGGACCATTCGGGTCAACGGAATTCCGGTCTGCCGAGCGGCCACCTGGCCCGTACACTGGGCCCAGCGAAAGGCATGGATGGGGACGAGTAGCCTCGTAAGCAGCCAGGAGCGACCCGGGGACGGTGAGAGCCCGGGGGCGAGCGCGATGCGAAGGATCACCCCGGAGCCGCCGGAAGAACACCCAGGGACGCCCGGTCCACGGGTCAGTAGAACCGGCTCGCAACCCCAATGAGGGGGCCACCGGCGCGCGCAGGCGCACCCGGGGGCCAAGGAGGGTGGTACCGCGGGAGCTGCGCGCTCTCGTCCCTCCGGACGGAGAGACAGACCCCGCCGGAGGAAGACGAAAAGCCTCATGACGAACCCGCCGCAGTACCGCCCGGTACCCGCCCAGGTCGATCTGCCCGCCCTGGAGCACGCCGTCCTGGAGTTCTGGCAGGAGAGCAAGACCTTCGCCAAGAGCCTGGAGCAGTCCGAGGGCCGCCCGGAGTGGGTCTTCTACGAGGGCCCGCCGACCGCCAACGGCATGCCTGGCGCGCACCACATCGAGGCCCGCGTCTTCAAGGACGTCTTCCCCCGCTTCCGGACCATGCGCGGCTACCACGTGGCCCGCAAGGCCGGCTGGGACTGCCACGGCCTGCCCGTCGAGCTGGCCGTCGAGAAGGAGCTCGGCTTCAGCGGCAAGAAGGACATCGAGGCGTACGGCATCGCCGAGTTCAACGCCAAGTGCCGCGAGTCCGTGCTCCGCCACACCGACGCCTTCTCCGAGCTCACCACCCGCATGGGCTACTGGGTGGACCTGGACGAGGCCTACGTCACCATGGACCCCGAGTACGTGGAGTCCGTCTGGTGGTCCCTGAAGGAGATCTTCAACAAGGGCCTCCTGGTCCAGGACCACCGCGTGGCCCCCTGGTGCCCGCGCTGCGGCACCGGCCTCTCGGACCACGAGCTGGCCCAGGGCTACGAGACGGTCGTCGACCCCTCGGTCTTCGTCCGCTTCCCGCTGACCTCCGGCCCGCTGGCCGGCGAGGCCGCGCTGCTGGTCTGGACGACCACCCCGTGGACCCTGGTCTCCAACACCGCCGTGGCCGCGCACCCCGAGGTCACGTACGTCGTCGCCACCAACGGCGAAGAGAAGCTGGTCGTCGCCCAGCCCCTGCTGGAGAAGGCCCTCGGCGAAGGCTGGACGGCCACCGGCGAGACCTTCACCGGCAAGGAGATGGAGCGCTGGACGTACGAGCGCCCGTTCTCGCTCGTCGAGTTCCCGAGCGTCAGCGAGGGAACCAATGGGAGCAGCCCGGCGCCCGCCCACTACGTCGTGAACGCCGACTACGTCACCACCGAGGACGGCACCGGTCTGGTCCACCAGTCCCCCGCCTTCGGCGCCGACGACCTCGCGGTCTGCCGCGCGTACGGCCTGCCCGTCGTGAACCCGGTCCGCCCCGACGGCACCTTCGAGGAGGAGGTCCCGCTTGTAGGCGGCCTCTTCTTCAAGAAGGCCGACGAGAAGCTGACCGCCGACCTCGACGCCCGCGGCCTGCTCTTCAAGCACATCGCGTACGAGCACAGCTACCCGCACTGCTGGCGCTGCCACACCGCGCTGCTCTACTACGCGCAGCCGTCCTGGTACATCCGCACCACCGCCGTCAAGGACGCGATGCTGCGGGAGAACGAGAAGACCAACTGGTTCCCGGACTCGGTCAAGCAGGGCCGCTTCGGCGACTGGCTGAACAACAACATCGACTGGGCGCTGTCCCGGAACCGGTACTGGGGCACCCCGCTGCCGATCTGGCGCTGTGAGGAGAACCACCTCACCTGCGTCGGCTCGCGCGCGGAGCTGAGCGAGCTTTCCGGGCAGGACCAATCCGCCCTGGACCCGCACCGCCCGTACATCGACGAGGTCACCTTCCCCTGCACGGCGGAGGGCTGCTCGCTGGAGGCCGTCCGCGTCCCGGAGGTCATCGACGCCTGGTACGACTCGGGGTCGATGCCGTTCGCGCAGTGGGGCTACCCGCACAAGAACAAGGAGATCTTCGAGAAGCGCTACCCGGCGCAGTTCATCTCGGAGGCGATCGACCAGACCCGCGGGTGGTTCTACACCCTCATGGCGGTCGGCACTCTGGTCTTCGACAAGTCCTCCTACGAGAACGTGGTCTGCCTGGGCCACATCCTCGCCGAGGACGGCCGCAAGATGTCCAAGCACCTGGGCAACACCCTGCAGCCGATCCCGCTGATGGATCAGCACGGCGCGGACGCGGTCCGCTGGTTCATGGCGGCCGGCGGCTCCCCGTGGGCGGCGCGGCGCGTGGGCCACGGCACGATCCAGGAGGTGGTCCGCAAGACCCTCCTGACCTACTGGAACACGGTCGCCTTCCAGGCGCTGTACGCCCGTACGTCGAACTGGGCGCCCTCGGCCTCGGACCCGGCCCCGGCGGACCGCACGGTCCTGGACCGCTGGCTGCTCTCCGAGCTGCACGCCCTCGTCGGCGAGGTCACGGACGCGATGGAGGCGTACGACACCCAGCGCGCCGGCAAGCTCCTGTCCTCCTTCGTGGACGACCTCTCCAACTGGTACGTGCGCCGCTCGCGCCGCCGCTTCTGGCAGGGTGACGCCTCGGCGCTGCGCACCCTCCACGAGGTGGTGGAGACGGTCACCCGCCTGATGGCCCCGCTGACCCCCTTCATCACGGAGCGGGTCTGGCAGGACATGGTGGTCCCGGTCACCCCGGAGGCCCCGGAGTCCGTCCACCTGTCCTCGTGGCCGGTCGCGGACGCGGCAGCCGTGGACCCGACCCTCTCCCGGCAGATGCTGCTGGTCCGCCGCCTGGTGGAGCTGGGCCGGGCGACCCGTGCCGAGTCCGGCGTGAAGACCCGGCAGCCGCTCTCCCGGGCCCTGGTCGCGGCGACGGGCTTCTCGGCCCTGTCGGCCGAGCTCCAGGCCCAGATCACGGAGGAGCTGAACGTCTCCTCGCTGGCCTCGCTCTCCGAGGTGGGCGGCTCGCTGGTGGACACCACCGCGAAGGCGAACTTCCGGGCGCTCGGCAAGCGCTTCGGCAAGGGTGTGCAGGACGTGGCGAAGGCGGTGGCCGCGGCCGACGCGGCGGCCCTGTCCTTGGCCCTGCGGTCCGGCTCCGCCGAGGTCTCGGTGAACGGCGAGACCGTGACGCTGACCCCGGAGGAGGTCATCATCACGGAGACCCCGCGGGAGGGCTGGTCGGTGGCCTCGGATTCGGGCGCGACGGTCGCGCTGGACCTGGAGATCACTCCGGAGCTGCGGCTGGCGGGCCTGGCGCGTGACGCGATCCGCCTGATCCAGGAGGCCCGCAAGAACTCCGGCCTGGACGTCGCGGACCGCATCGCCCTCCGCTGGTCCTCGACGGACCCGGAGGTCGTCACGGCCCTGACGGACCACGCGGCCCTGATCGCGGACGAGGTCCTCTCAACGGACTTCGCGTCGGGCGAAGCGGACGCCACATTCGGCACCCCGTTCACGGACGACTCCCTGTCCCTGACGTTCCGCCTCCGCAAGGCCTAACCCCGCCCACCCTGTGGCCCGGCCCCCTCCCAGAAGGGCGCCGGGCCACAGCCGTTCCATTTCCCCCACCCCGCCCCTCCCCGAAACCGGGGCTCCGCCCCGGACCCCGTGGGGATGCCCGGGCTCCGCCCGGCACCCCGTTTCGGGGGCTCCGCCCCCGGACCCCCGTGGTACGGGGCTGCGCCCCGTCAGGGGCGCGGGGAACTGCGCGACCAGCCACAGCCGGCCCGCAGGCCCGAAAGCAAGGGACGCCCCCGGGACCGGGGGCGGGGTCCGGGGCGCAGCCCCGAGAACGGGTGCGGGCGAAGCCCGTGCACCCGGCGGGGTCCGGGGCGGAGCCCCGGTTTCGGGAAGGGGCGGGGTGGGGGAAGGCTCCGCGCAGCGGCAGCCTCGGCGGGGCACGCCAAAGGGCCGGGCCCGGTGCCCCCGAAGGGGAACCGGGCCCGGCCCTGAGTGACTGCCGCTGCGGCTTAGTTGTCGTCCTCGTCGATCAGGAAGCCCCGCATCGGCGACGGCGCCTGCTGCATCGGCTGCGGCGCAGCCGGCCGCACCGGAGCCATCGGCTGGGTCATCGCCGGCGACATCTGCTGCTGGCCGCCGTACGACGGGCCGCCGCCCATCGGGGACGGGGGCGCCATCGGGGACGGAGCCCCCATGGAGTGGCCCATCGCGCCGGCCGGAGCCATCGACGGCGCCGGGGACGGCGGCAGCGAGGCGGTGGCCGGGGTGCGCGGCGGGGCCAGCGAGTCGTCGGCCTGGGTCTCCAGCTGGCGCAGCTGCGACTCCAGGTAGGACTTCAGTCGCGTACGGTACTCACGCTCGAAGCCCCGCAGGTCCTCGACCTTGCGCTCCAGCGTGGCGCGGGCGGACTCCAGGGAGCCCATCGCGACGCGGTGCTTCTCCTGCGCGTCCCGCTCCAGCGCGTCGGCCTTGGCACGGGCGTCCCGCTCCAGGCCCTCGGCACGGCTCCGCGCCTCGCCGACGATCTTGTTGGCCTCGGAGCGGGCCTCCGCGATCGCCTGGTCGGCGGTCTGCTGGGCGAGCGAGAGGACACGCGCGGCGCTGTCGCCACCGGGGCCCTGGCCGGGCTGCGGCAGCTGCGGCGGCTGGTGGCCCATCGGCTGCATCTGCTGCCCCATGGGCTGCATCTGCTGACCCATCTGCTGGCCCATGGGCTGCATCTGCTGCCCCATCGGCTGCATCTGCTGCCCGAGCGGGTTCTGGCCGCCCATGGACGGGTTGCCCGCCATCGGGTGCTGCTGCATCGGACCGCCCATGGGGCCGCCCATCGGACCGGGACCCTGCGGGCCCTGGCCGCCGGGGCCCGGCGGAAGCTGCGGCGCGCCACCCGGCAGCTGGGGCGGACCCATCTGCGGGGGACCCTGCTGGACCGGCGGGCCGGATATGGCGGCGGGCACGGGGGCGCCCGGACCGCGCTGGTCCTGCGGCTCCGGCTTGCGCATGCCCTGCTGCTGCTGGTTCTGCGCGGCGGCCCGGGTCGCTGCGGCCAGCTTGGCGCGCAGGTCCTCGTTCTCGCGCAGCAGGCGCGTCAGTTCGGCCTCGACCTCGTCGAGGAAGGCATCGACCTCGTCCTCGTCATAGCCTTCTCGGAGGCGGACGGTCGTGAACTGCTTGTTCCGCACGTCCTCGGGAGTCAGCGGCATCTCTTCTTCACCTCTACGTAGTCGTCGGCAGTCGGCCAGGCCGGGTCGTCCATGTCCATCGTCATCTCGCGAAGCTGCTCACGACACTGATCAGGATGTAGACGATGATCATGAGCACGAAGAAGGACAGGTCAAGTGCCACGCCCCCGAGACGCAACGGCGGGATGAATCGCCGCAGAAGCTTGAGCGGTGGATCGGTGACAGTGTAGGTGGCCTCCAGAACGACCACCATCGCCTTGCCCGGTTCCCATGAACGTGCGAACTGGAAGACGTAGTCCATGACCAGTCGGAAGATCAGCACGATGAGGAAGCACATCAGCGCGATGTAGACCACCTGCAGTGCGACACCCATTCCGTGCTTCCCTCTCCCCGTGCTCTCGCCTGTTCCGGTCTAGCTCTGGTTGAAGAACCCGCCCTCCGCAATGCGGGCCTTGTCCTCCGCCGTGACATCGACGTTAGCAGGCGACAGCAGGAACACCTTCTGTGTCACGCGTTCAATGCTGCCGTGCAGTCCGAACACCAGCCCGGCCGCGAAGTCGACCAGACGCTTGGCGTCAGTGTCGTCCATCTCGGTCAGGTTCATGATCACCGGGGTGCCCTCGCGGAAGTGTTCCCCGATGGTACGGGCCTCGTTGTAGGTCCGGGGGTGCAGTGTCGTGATGCGGTACGGCTCCCGCTCGGACACGACCTTGGGCATGATCACGGGGGCGTTCTTCTCCTGATTCGGGCGGTCGGGTGTGATGGACGCCACGGGGGCGATTCGCGCGGGTCGTCCGTTTTCCAGCGGCAACGGGATCGGCTCGCGGGGCGCCGGAGGCTGGGCGATTCGCACCGGTTCGTCCGTTACGGGCGGTTGGTGCACCGGCTGTTGCCGGCGATCCCGGTCCCGGGAGCGCTCCAGCTCCGGCTCCGGCTCGAACTCGTCATCGGGGTCGTATCCGGGGTTGTCGTACCGGTCGTCCTCCACGAGGCCGAGGTAGACCGCCATCTTGCGCATTGCGCCGGCCATTCTCCGAGTCCTCCGCTCTGTGGTGGATCGCCCACCGACAAATGTCGCAGTGTCACAAAAGTCACCAACTGCCCGCGATCCACGTGGTCTGCCCGCTCAGTTGCGGGAATGACCATATTTTCTGCTGTGGTCCGACTTTCTTCGCGACGTTACCCGAGCCGGGGTCTCGCGCCGAGTACCGCAGTGCCGACGCGTACATGTGTCGCTCCGGCCGCAACGGCCTGTTCCAGGTCTGCGCTCATCCCGGCCGACACCATGGTCGCAGCCGGATGGGCGGCGCGCAGGCCGCTTGACAATTCCATCAGCCGCTCGAAAGCGGCCTGTTCGCGTCCCGCGTAGGGGCCGGCCAGCGGGGCCACCGTCATCAGCCCGTCGAGCCGCAGTCCGGGTGCGCCGGCGACCAGGTCCGCCAACTCTCCGAGCAGGTCGGGGGCTGCGCCGCCGCGGGCGCCCTGCTCCCCCGACTCGGCGTCGAGGGCGATCTGCACCAGGCAGCCCAGCTCCCGGCCGGCCTTCACCGCCGCCGCGGAGAGCGCGGTGACCAGCCGGGGCCGGTCGACGGACTGCACAACAGTTGCGTATTCCGCCACAGAACGGACTTTGTTCGTCTGCAACTGGCCGACGAAATGCCAGGTGAGCGGCAGATCCGCGCAGGCGGCGGCCTTGGGCGCGGCGTCCTGGTCGCGATTTTCCGCCACATGACGGACACCCAGCTCCGCCAGCAGTCGTACGTCGCTCGCGGGGTGGGTCTTGGTGACCACGATGAGGGTCACCTCCTCCCGCTTGCGCCCGGCCGTCGCGCAGGCGGACGCGATACGGTCCTCCACCTGCGCGAGGTTGGCGGCGAGCTCGGCCTTACGGTCCATCATCAATCTGCTTCCAGGAAGACATATCCGGCAAGGCGGCCGGTCACCCGGTCTCGGCGGTACGAGAAGTGGTCCCGCGACTCCAGTGTGCAGACCGGGGAACGCCTGGCGTCCACCACCCCCAGCTCTGCCAGCTGGGCGTGCACCCCGGCGACCACGTCGACGGCGGGGGTTCCCCAGCTCGTCTCGGCCCGGGCGGCCGGCACCACCGCGGCGACCTCGTCCCGCATGGCGGCCGGAACCTCATAACAGCGCCCGCAGACGGCCGGTCCGGTACGGGCGACCAGCCGGGCCGGGTCGGCGCCGAGCGCGACCATCGCCTCGACCGCGGCCGGTACGACCCCGGCCACCAGCCCGGGCCGGCCCGCGTGCGCGGCGGCCACGACTCCGGCGACCGGGTCGGCCAGCAGCACCGGCACGCAGTCGGCGGTGAGCACCGCCAGGGCCAGGCCCCGACGGGCGGTCACCACCGCATCCACGGCGGGGATCTGCTCCTTCGGGCCCCAGGGCCCGTCCACCACGGCGACGTCCCGGCCGTGCACCTGGTTCATCCAGACCACCCGGTCCGGGTTCAGGCCCAGCTCGCGGGCGGCCCGCGCCCGGTTCTCGTACACGGCGGCCGGGTCGTCGCCGACCGCCCCGCCGAGGTTGAGCTCCTCGTACGGAACGGCGCTCACCCCGCCCCACCGGTCGGTGAAGGCGAAGTAGGCGCCGCTCTCGGTGTGCTGCCCTATCGTCACTTCAAGAAGTCCGGAACGTCCAGTTCCTCCGCCGGGCTGTCCTGGTAGGGGCGGGCCGACGGAACCGGCGGGGCGGTGGCGGCGGACTGCCGGTCCTCGTTCACCGGAGCCGCCTCGACCGGGGCCGGGGGCTCCTCGCGCGGGGTGACCGTACCGAGTCCACCGAAGGACGGGCGGGCCGGCTCGGCCGCACGGACCGGGGCCGGGGGCTCCTCGCGCTTGGTGGAAGCGGCACCGATGACGTTGTCCCGGCGGGCAGGAGGCTGCCCTCCGTCAAAACCCGCGGCGATCACGGTGACCCTCACCTCGTCGCCGAGGGCGTCGTCGATGACGGCACCGAAGATGATGTTCGCCTCGGGGTGCGCGGCCTCGCTGACCAGCTGGGCGGCCTCGTTGATCTCGAACAGGCCGAGGTCCGAGCCACCGGAGATGGAGAGCAGGACGCCCCGCGCTCCGTCGATGGAAGCCTCGAGCAGCGGCGAGGAGATCGCCATCTCGGCGGCGGCCACGGCGCGGTCGTCGCCGCGGGCCGAGCCGATGCCCATGAGCGCCGATCCGGCTTCGGACATCACGGACTTGACGTCGGCGAAGTCCAGGTTGATCAGGCCCGGGGTGGTGATGAGGTCGGTGATGCCCTGCACACCGCTCAGCAGGACCTGGTCGGCCGACTTGAAGGCGTCGAGGACGCTCACCTGGCGGTCCGAGATGGACAGCAGGCGGTCGTTGGGGATGACGATGAGGGTGTCGACCTCTTCACGGAGCTCGGCGATGCCGTCCTCCGCCTGGTTCGCGCGGCGCCGGCCCTCGAAGGTGAACGGCCGGGTGACCACACCGATCGTCAGGGCGCCGAGCGAGCGCGCGATGTTGGCGACGACGGGCGCGCCGCCGGTGCCGGTGCCGCCGCCCTCACCGGCGGTGACGAAGACCATGTCGGCCCCCTTGAGGACCTCCTCGATCTCCTCACGGTGGTCCTCTGCCGCCTTGCGACCGACTGCCGGGTTGGCGCCGGCGCCGAGGCCCCGGGTGAGTTCCCGGCCGACGTCGAGCTTGACGTCGGCGTCGCTCATCAACAGCGCCTGTGCGTCCGTGTTGATGGCGATGAACTCGACGCCCTTGAGACCGACCTCGATCATTCGGTTGATGGCATTGACACCACCGCCGCCGACACCGATGACCTTGATGACTGCGAGGTAGTTCTGCGGTGCTGCCACGTCGAAGGCCTCTCGCCTCGAGTTACGTGTCGCCGCCTCGCGGGCCTGCGGTGCGACGACTGATGCCGAAATGGGGACGGTCCGAACGCGCCGACCCGAACCCTAACCCTGAAGTTTAGGGTTAGGAGTGTGTGCTGTTGCTTGGATCCCTTGGACTTCCGAACAGGACACTAAGTCGACAAGTAGCACGTGTTCAACGAACACGCCGAACCTCCCGTTTTTCTTTTCACCCTATGTGATCACCCGTATCGCTGGCCAACCAGGGTGCTCCGATGTTGGACTCGACGTCAACTCCCGGACACCGCAGGGGCCGTGGGGGCACTCACGTCAAAGTGGCCGGCCTTGGGCGCGGCCTTCAGCAGAGCCGTCAGCGCGCGTGCTTTTGCCACACCCTGTTCGGCACTGCCCCACATGACCGTTCGGTCCCGGCTCAACTCCAGCACCACGGAATCGTACGAGCCGATACGGACCCGCAGGGTCTCCCTGGCCACGGCCTCGGGCAGGTCCCGGGCGATGCCCACCGCCTCGTGCAGCAGCCGTTCCTCGTCGAAGCGGCGCAGGCTCGGCGACCGGCCGGCGTCCAGTTCCAGGACCGGAACGCCCTTGGGGGCGTTCGGCACCGTGTCGAATCGCACACCCGAAGCGTCCACTTCGACGAAGTTGGCGTCCTTTTTGATGAGCAGGACGGGTTTGCGCTCCGTCACTTCCAGTCCGATCCCGTGCGGCCAGGAACGCACCACATCGACCGATTCGATCCGGGACAGCCGGGCGCGCAGCCGGCGCGCAATCTCCTCGGTGTCCACCGTCGCCAGCGGGGATCCGACCGGCACCGCTGCGGCGTCCAGTACCTGACGGGGAGTGAGCACCTCGGTGCCGGTGGCGGTGACCTTCTCCACCCGCAGCCATGGGGAGCCGTACAGCACCCAGGCGCCGCCGGCCCCGAGCAGGACGGCCGCGGCGACCGCCGCCGCCACCGGGCCCCGGCCGAACCGCTTCCAGCCGGGGCCCTGCCCCTTCGAAGATTTCGAAGACTTCGAGGGCTTCGAGGACTTCGATGCCTTTGGCACCTTCGACGCCGTCGACGACTTCGCCGACCTCGAGAACCAGGGGAATTTCGGGGGTTTGCGGGACTTGGGCGGTCTGCCGCTCTTCTTCCCGGACCCGGGGTTCCCGCGCTCGGCGGTCGTCGCTCCGGCCACGTGTGGTGCCTCCTGCGTCAGCGGTTCCTGTTGGCGGCGATCGCCTCGTACACCATGCCGACCAGCAGCTCGTCGGCGTCCCGGCGGCCGAACTCGGCGGCGGCGCGGGACATCTCGTACAGCCGGTGCGGGTCACCGAGCACCGGAACGACGTTGTTCTGCACCCACTGCGGAGTCAGCTCGGCGTCGTCGACCAGCAGACCGCCGCCGGCCTTGACCACCGGCTGGGCGTTGAGCCGCTGCTCGCCGTTGCCGATCGGCAGCGGGACATACGCGGCGGGCAGCCCGACGGCGGAGAGTTCGGCGACGGTCATCGCCCCCGCGCGGCACAGCATCATGTCGGCGGCGGCGTACGCGAGATCCATCCGGTCCACGTACGGTACCGGGATGTACGGCGGCATACCGGGCATGTTGTCCACGTGCGGCAGTTCGTTCTTCGGGCCGACCACGTGCAGGATCTGGATCCCGGAGCGCTGCAGCACCGGGGCGACCTGCTGAATCACCTCGTTGAGCCGGCGCGCGCCCTGAGAGCCGCCGGAGACCAGCAGGGTGGGCAGGTTGGGGTCGAGGCCGAACGCGGCGCGGGCCTCGGGGCGGACGGCGGCCCGGTCCAGGGTGGCGATGGTCCGGCGCAGCGGGATGCCGACGTAGCGGGCGTTGCGGAGCTTGCTGTCGGGCGTGGAGACGGCGACGGCGTGGGCGTACCGGGAGCCGATCTTGTTGGCCAGGCCGGGCCGGGCATTGGCCTCGTGGACGATGATCGGCACGCCCAGCCGCTTGGCAGCGAGGTAGCCGGGCAGCGCCACATAGCCGCCGAAGCCGACCACGCAGTCGGCCTTGGTGCGGGTGAGGATCTCCTCCGCGGCCTTGATGGTGCCGCGCAGCCGTCCGGGGACGGTGATCAGCTCGGGGGTGGGCTTGCGCGGCAGCGGAACGGCGGGGATCAGTCCCAGCTCGTAGCCGCGCGCCGGCACCAGACGGGTTTCCAGACCGCGTTCCGTTCCGAGGGCCGTGATGCCCACGGTCGGGTCCTGCCTGCGCAGGGCGTCCGCGAGGGCGAGCGCCGGCTCGATGTGGCCGGCGGTCCCCCCACCGGCGAGTACGACATGCACCGAAATTCACCGCTCTCCGGACGGCCGCCTTTTGACGCGCCGTCTCATCGACTTCCAAATCGGCCCGGAACGCTTCCAGCCGGACTTCGGCTGCCGCATTGCGAGCGCCGCGCGCGCGGCCGGCTCCTCACGCGCGAAGGCGATGAGCAGTCCGACCGCGAACATGGTCGGCAGCAGGGCGGACCCTCCGTAGGAGAACAGCGGGAGCGGGACTCCGGCGATCGGCAGCAGACCGAGCACCGCACCGATGTTGATCACGGCCTGGGCCGTGATCCAGGTGGTCACGCCTCCCGCGGCATACCTCACGAAGCTGTCCTCCGTGCGTCCGGCCACGCGGATACCCGCATAGCCTAGAGCCGCGAACAGACCCAGTACCGACAGCGTCCCTGCCAGTCCCAGTTCCTCCCCGGTGATGGCAAAGATGAAGTCATTGTGCGCTTCGGGTAGTTCTCCCCATTTTTCCACACTGGCGCCGAGGCCGGAACCGAACCATCCGCCGGAGGCGAGGGCGAAAATTCCGTGGACCGCCTGCCAGCATTCACCTTTGGGCCCCAGGTCGGTCGCGCCGATGCAGGAGAGTCGCTCCATCCGGTGCGGGGCGGTCTTGATGAGCACCGCGCCGATGGTCGCGGCGATCGACAGCACCCCGACGAACAGCCGGGTCGGGGCGCCCGCCAGCCACAGCAGGCCGAACAGGATGGCGCACAGGATCATCGCGGTGCCCATGTCCCCGCCCAGCATGATGAGTCCGAGCAGCAGGAAGGCCACCGGCACCAGCGGGACCAACAGGTGCTTCCACTGGCTCAGCAGCCCCTTGTCGCCCTTGCGGGCCAGCAGGTCGGCGCCCCACAGGATCAGCGCCAGCTTGCCGAACTCGCTGGGCTGCAGCATGAAGGGGCCGCCGAGCGAGATCCAGTTCTGGTTGCCCTGGATGGAGACCCCTATCCCGGGGATCTGGACGAGGACCATCAGGAAGAGGGTTGCGGCCAGTACCGGATAGGCCAGCGCCCGGTGCAGTTTCACCGGCATCCGGGAGGCGGTCAGCAGCAGCCCGGTGCCGATCGCGGCAGCGAGGAACTGCTTCTGGAAGAAGTACGACGGGGCCAGGCCGAGCTGGAGCGCCTTGATCATGGAGGCGCTGTAGACCATCACCAGGCCGAGCACGGTAATGAGCAGCGCACTGCCGAAAATCAGGTAATACGCAGTGAGCGGCCGGTCCCAGGTCCGGCGCAGCTGACGGTAGGTACGCCGGAACCCGGCCAAGGGCCCTGGCCCGGGCCTCTTGGCACTCCCCGCGGGCCGTTTACGAAGCGGTGCCCTGGTGGCGGTGGGCCGCCGCCCCGGCAGCATCTGCTTGGCCGGCATCTGTCGTCTTCCCCTCCACTCGTACGAGCAGCCGGTCGGACAGACCCTAGGCGCTCTGCCCCGCGGCCAGTTCGCGCACCGCGTCGGCGAACGCGTCCCCGCGCCTGCTGTAGTTCGCGAACATGTCCATCGACGCACAGGCAGGTGCCAGCAGGACGGTGTCGCCCGGCTCGGCGAGGTGGGCCGCTTCCCGGACCGCTGCCAGCATCGCCTCAGTGTCGGTCCGGTCGAGGTCGACGACCGGCACATCGGGGGCGTGTCGCGCCAGCGCGTCCCGGATCAGCGCCCGGTCGGCGCCGATCAGCACCACGCCGCGCAGCCGCTTCGCCGACTTCCTTACCAGCTCGTCGAAGGTGGCGCCCTTGGCGAGGCCGCCGGCGATCCAGACGATCGGCTCGTAGGCGGCCAGCGAGGCCTCGGCGGCGTGCGTGTTGGTCGCCTTGGAGTCGTCGATGTACGTGACCCCGCCGACCTCGGCCACGTGACTGATCCGGTGCGCGTCCGGGCGGAAGTCGCGCAGCCCGTCGCGGACCGCGCGCGGCTCCACGCCGAAGGCGCGGGCCAGGGCGGCGGCGGCCAGGGCGTTGGCGATGTTGTGCGGGGCGGGCGGGTTGACGTCCGCGACCTCGGCGAGCTCCTGGGCGTTCTTCTGCCGGTTCTGCACGAAGGCGCGGTCGACGAGGATCCCGTCGACCACACCGAGCATGGAGGGCCCGGGGGCGCCGAGGGTGAAGCCGATGGCACGGCAGCCTTCGACCACGTCCGCGTCCTCGACCAGCTTCTCGGTCCAGGAATCGGCCGCGTTGTAGACGCAGGCCACCGTGTTGCCCTCGTAGATCCGGCCCTTGTCGGCGGCGTACGCCTCCATGGAGCCGTGCCAGTCGAGGTGGTCGGGGGCCAGGTTGAGCACGGCCGCGGAGTGGGCGCGCAGGCTGGGGGCCCAGTGCAGCTGGTAGCTGGAGAGCTCCACGGCGAGTACGTCGTACTCCTGGTCGCCGAGCACCACGTCGATGATGGGGGTGCCGATGTTGCCGACGGCCGCGGTGCGCAGGCCGGCGGCGCGCAGCATCGAGGCCAGCATCTGGGTGGTGGTGGTCTTGCCGTTGGTGCCGGTGATGGCCAGCCATTCCGCTGCGGCGGCCGGTGCGGGCCGGTCCTGCGGTGCCCCGGCGGCTGCGGTCGGCCCGGCCTGGCCCGGCTCCGCGGCAGCGCGGGCCGCGCGGAGCGCGACGCCGGCGTCGCGGAGGCGCCAGGCGATCTCGACGTCGCCCACGACGTCGACGCCGGCCGCGGCTGCCGCGGCGAACAGCGGGCTGTCCGGGCTCCAGCCGGGCGAGGTGACGACCAGCTCGGTGCCCTCGGGGAGGGTCTCCCCGGCCCGGGCGCCGTCGGGCAGGTGCCCGAGCCGGGCCTCGATGCCCAGCTCGGCCAGCACGGCAGCCTTCGCCCGGTGGGCGTCCCCGTCGCCGTTGTCGACGACCGTGACGCTCGCGCCGAGCCCGGCCAGGGCGCTGGCGGCACTGATGCCGCTCACGCCGAGCCCGGCGACGGTGATGCGGCGCGGCAGCCCGTACCGCTCGAGCACGTCGGCGCCGAGGACGGCGGCCAGGGCCGCGGTTCCGGCGGCGGACCCGACGGCAGGGTGCTGCTGCGCGTTGCTCACTTGTCGGCTGCCCATCCCGCGTAGAAGAGACCCAGACCCACGATCACGCACATGCCCTGGATGATCCAGAACCGGACCACCACAAGGACTTCGGACCACCCCTTGAGTTCGAAGTGGTGCTGGAGCGGGGCCATCCGGAAGACCCGCTTCCCGGTGAGGCGGAAGGAGCCGACCTGGATCACCACGGACATGGTGATGAGGACGAAGAGGCCGCCGAGCAGGGCGACCAGCAGCTCGGTGCGGGAGCAGATGGCGAGGCCCGCGAGGGCACCGCCGAGCGCCAGCGAGCCGGTGTCACCCATGAAGATCTTGGCGGGCGAGGTGTTCCACCACAGGAAGCCGAAGCAGGCGCCCATCAAGGCGGAGGCGACCACGGCGAGGTCGAGGGGGTCGCGGACCTCGAAGCAGGCGGTCGGGTTGGTCAGGGTCTCCGCGTTGGCGCAGGCCTCCTGGTACTGCCAGACGCCGATGAAGGTGTACGCGCCGAAGACCATCACGGCGGCGCCGGTGGCCAGGCCGTCCAGACCGTCGGTGAGGTTCACGCCGTTGGACATCGCCAGGATCATGAACAGCGCCCAGACGACGAACAGCACCGGGCCGATCGACCAGCCGAAGTCGGTGACGAAGGACAGCTTGGTCGAGGCCGGGGCCAGCCCGCGCGAGTCCTTGAACTGGAGTGCGAGCACCGCGAAGGCGATGCCGACGATCAGCTGGCCGGACATCTTGGCCTTGGCCCGCAGACCCAGCGACCGGCGCTTGACGATCTTGATGTAGTCGTCCAGGTAGCCGACCAGGCCCATGCCGGCCATGAGGAAGAGCACCAGCAGACCCGAGAAGGTCGGCTCACTGCCGGTGATGACCTTCGTCAGGGCGTACGCGACGAGCGTGGCCAGGATGAAGGAGATACCGCCCATGGTGGGCGTGCCCTTCTTCCCGGCGTGGCCGCGCGGGCCGTCGTCCCGGATGAACTGGCCGTAGCCCTTGCGGGCCAGCAGCTTGATCAGCAGCGGGGTGCCGATGACGGTGAGGAACATACCGATGACACCCGCGAACAGGATCTGCCTCATCGGGCGGCAACCTCACCATCGCTGTCGAGCAGCGCCTGCGCGACCCGCTCCAGACCTGCGGACCTGGATGCCTTCACCAGCACGACGTCTCCCGGGCGCAGTTCACTGCGCAACAGGTCGACCGCCGCCTGCGCGTCGGACACGAGCACCGACTCCTCACCCCACGAACCCTCGTTATATGCGCCCAGTTGCAGCCAGGACGCTTCCCTGCCCCCGACTGCGACGAGCTTGCTCACGTTGAGCCGGACGACGAGTCGTCCGACCGCGTCGTGCTCGGCGAGCGAGTCGTCACCGAGCTCGGCCATCGGGCCGAGCACCGCCCACGTGCGCCCCCCGCGCTCCTGGGCGGCTCCGCCCATCGCGGCAAGTGCGCGCAGTGCGGCCCGCATGGACTCGGGGTTCGCGTTGTAGGCGTCGTTGACGACCGTCACGCCGTCCGCCCGCTCGGTGACCTCCATACGCCAGCGGGAGAGCGTGCCCGCGCCGGAGAGCGCGGTGGCGATCTCGGTTGTGGACATGCCCAGCACATGGGCGACGGCGGCTGCGGCGAGCGCGTTCGACACGTGGTGCTCACCGTACAGCCGCAAGGTCACATCGCTGCACCCGGAGGGTGTGTGCAGTGTGAAGGAAGGTTGTCCCAGGGGGGTCATCCGGACATTGGTGGCCCGGATGTCGGCGTCCTCGGCCTCTCCGAAGAGGACCGTACGGGCCTTGGTGCGCGCGGACATGGCGCGGACCAGCAGGTCGTCGGCGTTGAGGACGGCCACGCCGCCCTCGGCCTCGGCCGGCAGGGCCTCGACCAGTTCGCCCTTGGCCTGGGCGATGGCCTCGCGACCGCCGAACTCGCCGATGTGGGCGGTGCCGACGTTCAGGACCAGGCCGATCCGGGGCGGGGTGAGGCGGGTGAGGTAGGCGATGTGGCCGATCCCGCGGGCGCCCATCTCCAGGACCAGGTGCCGGGTTTCCCCGGTGGCCCGCAGCGTCGTGATCGGAAGGCCGATCTCGTTGTTGAGGTTGCCCGGGGTCCACACGGTCGGTGCGTGGTGCTGGAGGACCTGGGCGATGAGGTCCTTGGTGGAGGTCTTGCCGGCCGAACCGGTCAGGGCCACCACATCGGTGCCGATCCGGGCGACGACCGCGCCGGCCAGGGCGCCGAGGGCGGCGACGACGTCGGGGACGACGATCGCGGGAACGCCGACGGGGCGGGTGGCCAGCACGGCGGTGGCGCCGGCGGCGATCGCCCGGTCGGCGAAGTCGTGGCCGTCGACCCGTTCGCCGACGAAGGCGGCGAACAGGCTGCCGGACTCGACCTCCCGGGAGTCGTAGACGACCGGTCCGGTCACCAGGGCGGACGGATCCGGTATGTCGTGGAGCTGCCCGCCGGTGATGTCGGCGATCTCGGCGAGGGAGAGGGGGATCACTTAGTTCACCTCGGCCTGTCGAACGGATTCGGTCTTCTCGAGCTTCTCGATGGCGCTGCGGAGGACCTCGCGGTCGTCGAACGGCCGGACCACCCCCGCGGTGTCCTGCCCCTGCTCGTGCCCCTTGCCGGCCACCAGGACTGTGTCCCCGGGCTCGGCGCGGGCGACGGCCGCGGCAATGGCGGCGGCCCGGTCGGCGTCGACCAGGACGGTGCCGCGCTCCTGTGCCGGGACGGACACGGCGCCTTCGAACATCGCGGCGAGGATCTTCAGGGGGTCCTCGGAGCGCGGGTTGTCCGAGGTCAGCACGGCAGTGTCGGCGAACCGGGCGGCGGCGGCACCCATCGGGGCGCGCTTGGTGGTGTCGCGGTCGCCGCCGCAGCCGAGGACGATGTGCAGCTTGCCGGTGGTGACCTCGCGCAGGGCCCGCAGGACCGATTCGACGGCGTCCGTCTTGTGCGCGTAGTCGACGACGGCGAGGTACGGCTGTCCGGCGTCGACCCGCTCCAGCCGGCCGGGCACGCCGGGGACGGCGGCGATGCCGTCGGCGGCGGTCTGCGGGTCCACTCCGGCGGCGGCCAGGGTGACAACGGCGGCGACGGTGTTGGCCACGTTGAACGGGCCGGGCAGCGGGGCGGTGGCGCTGATCCGCTGTCCCTCGGGGCCGAGCAGGGTCAGGGTGGAGCCCATGTGGCCGAAGACCACGTCCTCGGCCCGCCAGTCGGCGGCCGGATCCCCGGCGGCGGAGAAGGTGACCACCGGGATCGGCGACTCCTTGGCCAGCCGGCGGCCGTACTCGTCGTCGAGGTTCACCACGCCCAGGCGGGCCCGGGCCGGTGTGAACAGCTGTGCCTTGGCCTGGAAGTAGTCCTCCATGCCGGTGTGGAATTCCATGTGCTCGGGGCTGAGGTTGTTGAAGACGGCGACGTCGAAGACGCAGCCGTCGACCCGGCCGAGCACCAGGGCGTGGCTGGATACCTCCATGGCGACGGCCTCGACCCCGCGCTCCCGCATGACGGCGAAGAGCGCCTGGAGGTCGGTGGCCTCGGGGGTGGTGCGCTCGGACTTGATCCGCTCGTCGCCGATCCGCATCTCGACGGTGCCGACCAGTCCGGTGGTACGGCCGGCCCCGCGCAGTCCGCCTTCGATGAGGTAGGCGGTGGTGGTCTTGCCGGAGGTGCCGGTGATGCCGATCTGGAGCAGGCCCTCGCCCGGGTGTCCGTAGATGGCGGCGGCGAGCTCGCCCATCCGGCCGCGCGGGTTCTCCACGACCAGCAGCGGCAGACCGGTGGCGGCGGCGCGGTCGGCGCCGGCCGGGTCGGTCAGGATCGCGGCGGCACCGAGGCCGGCGGCCTGGGCGGCGAAGTCGGCGCCGTGCAGGCGGGCGCCGGGCAGGGCCGCGTACACATCACCGGGGCGGACCGCCCGCGAGTCGTGGGTGATGCCGGTGATCTGCGCCCGCATCTCCGGAGCGGCGGTTCCCAGCAGGGCTGCCAGGTCGCCGAGCGGGCTCGGGCGGACGGCAGCGGGCCGGGGCGCTCCCGGCGGCGCTGCCGGGGGCTTCTGGGCGGTTCTGGGCTGATCAGCGTGGGGCACGGCGGTGAGCGTACCGGGCGCAGCGGGCCCGTCGGGAATTGAGGGGCCCCGGCCGCTTCGGTTCCCGTTTTGGTTCCCGGGATTCGGGGTGATCGTTGTCACTGATGGTGCCTCGCGCTTTTCTGGACGCCGGCTGGGGTCACTGGCCGGGCTGGAAGGTGACCGGCAGACCGGCGGGTGCGGTTCCGGTGGGGGCGACCTGGAGGGTCTTGAGGGCGAACTCCATGACTTTCTTGTAGATGGGTCCGCAGATCTGGCCGCCGAAGTAGCTGCCCTTGGTGGGGTTCTGGATGGCGCAGTAGACGGTGATCCGCGGGTCGTCGGCGGGGGCGAAGCCGGCGAAGGAGGCGGTGTAGCCCTTGTAGCGGCCGGTGGCCGGATCCACTCGGTTGGAGGTGCCGGTCTTGCCGCCGACCCGGTAGCCGGGGATCTTCGCCTTGGTGCCGGTGCCCTCCTGGTCGTCGACCACGGATTCGAGCATCTGCGCCAGGGTCTTGGCGGTGTCCTCGCTGACCACCCGGGACTTCTCGGGGGCGGGAGCGGGGGTGAACCGGCCGTCGGGGCCCTTGAACCCGCGGACCAGCGTGGGTTCGATCCGGACGCCGCCGTTGGCGATGGTGGAGTACACGGAGGCGGCCTGCATGGCGTTGAGGGACAGGCCCTGGCCGAAGGGGATCGTGAACTGCTGGGAGGTGGACCAGTCCTCGGGCGCGGCGAGGATGCCGCGGGACTCGCCCGGGTAGTTGAGGCCGGTGGGCCGGCCGAGGCCGAATTTGGTCAGGTAGGAGTGGAGGACCTTGTTGGCCTCGGGCTGGGTGCGGCCGAGCTGGCCGGTGGCCAGGATGGTGCCGATGTTGCTGGACTTGGCGAGGACCCCGTTGAGGGTCAGGTACCAGGTCGGGTGGTCGATGTCGTCCTTGAACAGCCGGTCGCCGCGGTGCAGCCGGTTGGGGACGGTCACATGGGTGCCGGGGGTGGCCTTCTTCTCCTCCAGGACGGCGGCCATGGACATCACCTTGGCGGTGGAGCCGGGCTCGTAGACGTCCTGGAGGGCGGCGTTCCCCATGGCCGTGGACTTGGCCTTGGTGAGGTCGTTCGGGTCGAAGCCGGGGGCGTTGGCCATGGCCAGGACCTCGCCGGTGCGGGTGTCCTGGACGATCACGTAGCCGCGGTCGGCCTGGGACTTCTCGACCTGTTCGGCGATGGCGTTCTGGGCGGCCCACTGGATGTCGCGGTCGATGGTCAGTTCGATGTCCTGGCCGGGAACGGCGGGCTTCTCGCTGGAGCCGGCCGTGGGGATTTGGCGACCGCCGGACTGGGCGTAGGTGACCTCGCCGTCCTGGCCGGCCAGTTTGCCGTCGAGGGAGGACTCCAGGCCGCCGCCGCCGTCGCCCTCGGCATTGACGTAGCCCAGTATCCCGGCGGCCAGGCTGCCGTTGGGGTAGACCCGCTTGCTGCTCTCCTCGCTGAAGATCCCGGCGAGGACGTTGGCGCCGGGCCCGTTGTTCTTCTTGTCGGCGGTGGCCTTGTCGGCGAAGACCCGTTTGAGGTCCTTGATCTGGTTCCAGACCTGGGGGGTCTGGCGGCGGGCGAGCAGCACGTAGCGGGTGCTCTTGGTCCGGAGCCGGTCCGCCAGTTCCTTGGCGTCCTTGTTCAGGATCGGCGCGAGGAGGGCGGCGGCCTGTTCCGGGGCGTCCGGGGCCTTGCTCTCCTTGGCCGTGAACATGGACGGGTCGGCGGTGATGTCGTACGCGTCCACGCTGGTGGCGAGGGCGACGCCCTTGCGGTCGGTGATGTCGCCGCGCTCGGCGGCCAGGGTGTAGCTGGTGTACCTGTTCTTCGAGGCGACGGCCGAGAAGGTGGAGGCGTCCACGGCCTGGACCTGGAGCAGCCGGACCACGAAGGCGAGCATGACCAGGGTCAGCCCGATGCCGACCAGGCGCAGCCGGGGCCGGGGGCTGCCGAGCCGGATGGTGTGCGGGGTGCGGAGGGCGGTGGGCCGCCGGGTGGCGGGCCGGCTCGCGGGCCGGGCGGCGGGCCGGGCGCCGCCCTGCGGTCGCCGGGGCCGCGTCGGGCCGGGCACCCGCCGCCGCGGCGGCTCCTGCGGGCTCATCCGGCCACTGCCGGGGCGGGGCGGTGCAGGGCGGGAAGGTGCGGTGCGGGGAGCGGCCCGGCGGGGCGGGCCGGGGCTGGCGCCGGGTGGGTCACGTCGTCACCGTCCGGGGGTCGGGGTGGACTGCGGGGGTACCGGGTTCGGCGGGGCTGCGGAGGGCGGGGTGCCGGCGTCCGGGGTGGGGTTCGCGGGCCCGGCGGGGTACGTGGGGCCGGAGGCGGCCGGGTCGGAGGCGCTCGGGGCGGGGGCGGCCGGGTCGGGGGCCGCCGGGAGGGAGGCGCCCTGGGCGGCCGGCGCCTGCGAGGCGGAGGTCGGCGACGCGGGCGGCGGCGGGGTCTCGGCGGCGGTGGCGGTACCGGTGGTCTTGCCGTCCGGGCCGAGGAAGACCGGGCTGCCACCGGGGACCATGCCGAGTTCGCGGGCCCGGCGCTCCAGCGCGTCGGGCGCCGAGTGGGCGTCCACATCGCGCTGGAGGGCCTGCTGCTCGTCGGTGAGCGCGGTGGTCTCCTTCTTCAGCCGGCTCAGCTGGAAGGAGCCCTGGTTGAGCGCCGAGTTCAGCAGCAGCAGGCTGATCAGCCCGCCGCCGAGCAGCACGACGACCAGCAGGACGAAGGGGGTACGGGCGGCCTGCCCGGGCCCCGAGCCGGCGGGCCGGGGCCCGCGCGGGCGCCGCCCGCCCAGCCGCGCGACCCGCATCCGCGTCGCAGTGGCCACCTTGCTCACGCTTCCTCCCGGTCGACGGCCGCGCGCCGCGGCGCCCGACTCACAGTCTGGCCTCGCGGATGCGTTGGACCCCCCGCAGCCGGGCGGGGGCGGCCCGGCGGTTCTCGGCGACCTCCTCCTCCGTGGGGAGTTCCGCGCCGCGGGTCAGCAGCTTCAGCTTGGGCTGGTACTTCTCCGGCACCACCGGCAGGCCGGGCGGCGCGGTGGAGGCGGCACCCGCCGCGAAGACCGTCTTGACCAGGCGGTCCTCCAGCGAGTGGTAGGACAGGACGGCGATCCGGCCGCCGACCGCGATCCGGTCCACCGCGGCCGGAATGGCCCGCTCCAGGACCGACAGCTCGCCGTTGACCTCGATCCGCAGCGCCTGGAAGGTGCGCTTGGCCGGGTTGCCGCCGGTCCGCTTGGCCGCCTGCGGAAGGGCGTCGCGGATGAGCTCGACCAGGCGGGCGCTGTTGGTGAAGGGCTCCTTGTCCCGCTCCCGGACGATCGCGGACACGATCCGCTTGGCCTGCTTCTCCTCGCCGTAGGCGCGCAGGATGCGGACCAGCTCGCCCGCCGGGTAGGTGTTGAGCACCTCCGCCGCGCTCATCCCGGTGCTCTGGTCCATGCGCATGTCCAGCGGTGCGTCCTGGGCGTACGCGAACCCGCGGTCGGCCTCGTCCAGCTGCATGGAGGAGACGCCCAGGTCGAAGAGGACGCCCTGGACGGCCGGGATGCCGAGCCGGTCCAGCACCTCGGGGAGCTCGTCGTACACGGCGTGCACCAGGGTCGCCCGGTCGCCGTACGGGGCGAGCCGCTCGCCGGAGAGCCGCAGGGCCTCCTTGTCGCGGTCCAGCGCGATCAGCCGGACCTCCGGGAACTGCCGGAGCAGGGCTTCGCTGTGGCCGCCGAGGCCGAGGGTGCAGTCGACGACGACCGCCCCGGGGGCCTCCAGCGCCGGGGCCAACAGGTCCAGGCACCGCTGGAGCATCACCGGGACATGTCGGGATTCGCTGGTCAAGGCGCCCTCTCAGATAACGGCGCGGCAGTCGTATGCGTAGGCGTACGCACCGCGCACGCGGGTCTTTGTCGGCTGGGGTCCGTCCGGGCCCGAGACCGTGTCGGCGAGGTGCGGCCGGGCCCCCGGCCGGTTTCGCGTCACTTTAGTCCAACGGTCGCCGCGGTCAACGAACCGGCCCGTGACCGGTGTGGCCCGCCTCCACCGAATCCGCAAAAGCCGCGAATCACCCGTCCGGCGGCCTCCTCCCCACCCCTGTGGATTAGCTCACACAAAGGTTCGTTGACGTTCTTTGTCCGCCCTCACACAAGGCCTTCACCAGCAGTGACGACTACCGTCTTAGACATGACGACTTCCGCACACCTGCCTGCCGACTCCGCACTCGAGCCCGGTTCCCACGGTCTCGGGAACACCGTCACGGACCGCCTGGTCGCGGCGAACCGCGCCTACGCCGCCCGCTTCACCGACCCCGGCATGGACGCCCGCCCCGTCCTCGGGGTGGCCGTGGTGGCCTGCATGGACGCCCGGCTCGACCTGCACGCCGCCCTCGGCCTGGAGCTCGGCGACTGCCACACCATCCGCAACGCGGGCGGAGTGGTCACCGACGACACCATCCGGTCGCTCACCATCAGCCAGCGCGCCCTGGGCACCCGCAGCGTCATACTCATCCACCACACCGGCTGCGGCCTGGAGCGCCTCACCGAGGACTTCCGGCACGAGCTGGAGCTCGAGGTCGGCCAGCGCCCCGCCTGGGCCGTGGAGTCCTTCCGGGACGTCGACCAGGACGTCCGCCAGTCCATGCAGCGGGTCCGCACCAACCCCTTCCTGCCGCACAAGGACGATGTGCGAGGCTTCGTCTTCGACGTCCACACCGGCCTGCTGCGGGAGATCGACCCCGCCTCTTGAGTGACACGGGGCGGTCACGGCGTCAAGAATGCGGGAGGAACGCCACCCCGGCGGTTTCTTCGTCCGGGGTCAGGCGTCCCCATTTTTGATCGTTTTTGGGTGTTTGGGGTGGAGAACCAGGTGACGACCTACGACGACCGTGCCAGCCTCGCGGATCTGACCAGCACCGCGGAACGGGTGCGCAGGTCGGTGGAGAGCGTGATCGAGGGGAAGCCCGAGGTCGTACGGATCGCCCTGACCGTGCTGCTCGCCGAGGGCCACCTGCTGATCGAGGACGTGCCCGGGGTCGGCAAGACCATGCTGGCCAAGACCCTGGCCAAGTCCATCGACTGCTCGGTGCAGCGCATCCAGTTCACTCCGGACCTGCTGCCCTCCGACATCACCGGCGTCAGCATCTACGACCAGCAGCGCCGGGAGTTCGAGTTCAAGCCCGGCGCGATCTTCGCCCAGATCGTGATCGGCGACGAGATCAACCGCGCCTCGCCGAAGACCCAGTCCGCGCTGCTGGAGTCGATGGAGGAGCGCCAGGTCACCACCGACGGGCAGACCTACGAGCTGCCCTCGCCGTTCATGGTGGTCGCCACCCAGAACCCGGTGGAGATGGAGGGCACCTACCCCCTCCCCGAGGCCCAGCGCGACCGCTTCATGGCCCGGGTCTCCGTCGGCTACCCCAGCCCGGCCGCCGAACTGCAGATGCTCGACGTGCACGGCGGGCTGTCCCCGCTGGACGACCTCCAGGCCGTGGCCCACGCCCACGACATCATCAAGCTGATCGAGGCCGTCCGCGAGGTGTACGTCGCCGAACCCGTCCGGCGGTACATCGTCGACCTGGTCGCCGCCACCCGCACCCACGCCGACCTCCGGCTGGGCGCCTCCCCGCGGGCCACCCTGCACCTGCTGCGCGCCGTGAAGGCCTCCGCCGCGCTGTCCGGCCGGGACTACGTCCTGCCCGATGACGTCCAGGCGCTGGCCGCCCCGGTGCTCGCGCACCGGCTGCTGCCCACCGCGCAGGCCCAGCTGAACCGGCGGACGGCCGAGCAGGTCGTCGCCGACATCCTGCAGCGGACCCCGGTGCCCGCCGCGCACCCGCAGGCCGGACACCCGCAGTCCGCGCCCCCGCAGGCCGCGCCCCTGCACTCCGGTCAGCCGCACGCCGGCCAGCCGCACCCCCTGCACCCGCAGGCCGGGCCGGCGCAGCCGGGCGTCCGGGGCTACTGATGGCCACCGGTGCCCCTGGCGGTGCCGGTGGCGAGAGCGGCGGGCTGCGCAGCGCGCTGTCCGGGCTCACCACCCGCGGCCGGTCCTTCCTGGCCGCGGGCCTCGCCGCGGCCGTCTGCGCCTTCGTGCTCGGCCAGACCGCCCTGCTCCAGGTCGGTCTGCTGATCACCGTGCTGCCGCTGCTCTGCGTGTACGCCCTGCACCGCACCCGGTACCGGGTCTCCGGCAGCCGCCGGCTGACCCCGGTGCGGGTGCCGGCCGGCTCCGAGGCCCGGGTGCAGCTGCGCATGGACAACGTGTCCCGGCTGCCCACCGGTCTGCTGATGCTCCAGGACCGGGTGCCGTACGTGCTGGGGCCCCGGCCGCGGTTCGTCCTGGACCGGGTCGAGCCCGGCGGGCGCCGCGAGGTGTCCTACCGGGTCCGCTCCGACCTGCGCGGACGCTATCCGCTGGGCCCGCTCCAGCTGCGGCTGGCCGACCCGTTCGGGCTGGTCGAGCTGACCCGGTCGTTCAGCACCTACGACACCCTCACCGTGATTCCGCGTACCGAGCCGCTGCCGCCGGTCCGGCTGACCGGCGAGGCCAACGGCTACGGCGAGGGCAACCAGCGGTCGCTGGCCCTGGCCGGCGACGACGATGTGATCCCGCGCGGCTACCGGTACGGCGACGACCTGCGCCGGGTGCACTGGCGCTCCACCGCGCGCTACGGCGAGCTGATGGTGCGCCGCGAGGAGCAGCCGCAGCGGGCCAGGGCCACCGTGCTGCTGGACACCCGGCAGGTGGCGTTCCAGGGCGCCGGACCGGACTCGGCCTTCGAATGGGCCGTCTCCGGGGCCGCCTCCGCCCTGCTGCACCTGCTCGAACGCGGCTTCTCCGTACGCCTGCTGACGGACACCGGGGACGCGGCGCCCGGCGAGGGCGGCGGCGGGTTCTCGGCGGGCGGCGGGGCGGAGTCCGCGGAGGCCGCCGGGCTGATGATGGACACCCTGGCCGTGGTCGGGCACTCCGACAACACCGGGCTGTCCCGCGCCTACGATGCCGCCCGCAGCGGCAACGAGGGCCTGCTGGTCGCCTTCTTCGGCGACCTGGACGACGCCCAGGCCGATCTGGCGGCGCGGATGCGGCAGCGCACCGGCGGCGCGGTGGCCTTCGTACTGGACTCCGCGGCCTGGACCGGCCGGACCGCCCCGGCGGGCGCGCCCGATCCGGCCGCGAAGCGGGTGCACCGGCTGCGCGAGGCGGGCTGGACGGCCCTGGCCGTCCCGCCCGGGGCCGCCTTCGGCGAGCTGTGGCGGCAGGCCGGGGCGGGCGCCCCGGCCGCCGGTGAGATGCCTCTGGGCACGGGAACTTCGGGTGCGGGGGGCTGGTCATGAGCGGCCGGACGAGACTGACGCTGTTCGCCCTGCTGGCGACGCTGCTGACGGCGGTGTCGCTGGCGCCGCTGGTGGACTCGCAGACCTGGCTGCTCCAGGCCTGCTGGCTGCTGGCGGTGCAGAGCGGGGTCGGCGCGCTGTGCCGGCGGGTGCCGCTGGCCCGGTCCCTGACCGTGGCCGCGCAGCTGCTGGTGTCGCTGGTGCTGCTGGTGCTGCTGTTTGCCGGCGAGGGCCGGGCCGCCGAGGCCGGCGGGGCGGGCGCCCAGCTGTTCACCGGCCTCGGGACCCTGTACCAGGAGGGTCTGGCGGACGTCGGCGAGTACGCCATACCGGCACCGCAGACGGACGGGATCCGGCTGCTGCTGGTCTCCGGGGTGCTGCTGATCGGGCTGCTGGTCGACCTGCTGGCGGTGACCTTCCGGACCGCCGCGGCGGCCGGACTGCCCCTGCTCGCCCTGTACTCGGTGGCGGCGGGGCTGTCCGGCGACAACGCCTGGCTGCTGTTCGTCCTGGCCGGCTCCGGCTACCTGCTGCTCCTGCTCGCGGAGAGCCGGGACCGGCTGGCCCAGTGGGGCCGGGTCTTCGGCGGCGGCGCCCGCGGCCCGGGCGGCTCCGGGTCGTCCGGCGGGCAGCCGCTGGCGCCGGTGCGCACCGGCCGGCGGATCGGCGCGGTGGCCGTGCTGATCGCGCTGGGCGCGGCGTACGTGCTGCCCACGCCCGACGGCGGGTTGGTGGGCCCCGGCAGTGAAGGCGGCGGCAGCGGTCCCGGCGGCGGGACGATCTCGGCGGTGAACCCGCTGGTCGCGCTGCAGAGCAGCCTGACCGCGCAGGACGACCGGGTGGTGCTGCGGTACCGCACGGACAACAAGCAGCCCGACCAGTACTTGCGGATCGTGTCGCTGGACGAGTTCGACGGCGTCGAGTGGAAGTCCTCCGGGCGCAGCCTCACCGAGGTCCCGGACCGGCTGCCGCGGGTGCCGGGGCTGAGCGACCAGGTCCGGCTGGCCGGGACCGAGGTCCGCACGAGCGTCTCGGCCGCCGAGGACTACGTACAGCGCTACCTGCCGATGCCGTACCCGGCGACCCAGGTGGAGATCAAGGACGGGCGCTGGCGGTTCGAGCAGGTGGGCCGGACCGTGATCGGCGACGACCTCGGCAAGGGCAAGAAGCAGACGGTGCAGGGCGCGCAGTACACGGTGAGCAGCCTGGCGCTGCGGCCTTCCGCCCAGCAGCTGTCCTCCGCGCCCAAGCCGCCGGCCGCGTTCGTGGAGGAGTTCACCCGGCTGCCGGCGGACCTGCCGATGGTGGTGGCGGATACGGCCCGTTCGGTGACCCGGGGTGCGAAGGACGACTACGCGAAGGCCCTGAAGCTGCAGAACTGGTTCGCGGTCAAGGAGAACGGCGGGTTCACGTACAACACGAAGACCTCCTCCGGTTCGGGTTCGCAGGCCATCGTCCGCTTCCTGCGGGACAAGGAGGGCTTCTGCGTCCACTTCTCCTTCTCCATGGCGGCGATGGCCCGCTCGCTGGGGATCCCGGCGCGGGTCGCGGTCGGGTTCACCCCGGGCAGCTCGCTGTCGGACGGCAGCATGCAGGTCACCATGAAGGACGCGCACGCCTGGCCCGAGCTGTACTTCGAGGGGGTGGGCTGGACCCGGTTCGAGCCCACGCCGACCCGGGGCACCGCCCCGGACTACACGCGGCCGGAGACCCCGGCCACCCAGCCTTCGGCCCCGGCCCCGCTGCCCTCGCAGAGCTCGGCCGCGCCGGCGCCGGTCCCGTCGGGCTCGGCGGACACCTGCCCGCCGGAGCGGAAGCGGCTGGGCGACTGCGACACCGCGGCGGCCCCGGGCGCCGGCCCGGAGGGCGAGGACTTCCCGTGGGGGACGGTCCTGGGCTTCGTGGGGCTGGGTCTGCTGGTGGCGGCGGTTCCGTTGCTGCCGCTGCTGTGGCGTGGCCGGGTACGGGCCCGGCGGCTGGGCACCGGTGAGCCGCTGGAGGCGTGGCGGGAGCTCGGCGATGCGGCCTGGGACGTGGGCATCACCCCGGACGATGCCCTGTCGCCGCGGCGGGCCGCGGCGCGGATGGTGGAGCTGGGCTCGCTGGAGCCGGCGGCGGCGGAGGCCGTGCACCGGCTGGCGGGAGCGGTGGAGCGGGTGCTGTACGCGCCGCCCGGCGCGGCGGCTGGGTCGGAGGGCTTGGCGGCGGATGTGCTTTCGGCCCGGGCGGCCCTGCTGGCGGGCGTCGGGCGTGGTCGCCGACTCCGGGCACTACTCCTGCCCAGGTCGGCGGCGCGGCTGGGCTGGGCCCTGACGGCCCGCTGGACGGCCCTGGCCGCCCGCACGGCCACCACCCTGTCGAAGCTCCCCCGCCCGAAGCGCACCTGACACCCCCACAGCGGAGCCCCCGACCCCCCGGCCGGGGGCTCCGCTGCGCGGTCTTTGCCCGGAACCCGGGTCGTCCGACCCCGGTCCCCCGGGCGGGCCCCCGCTGCGCGGGGCCATTCCCCCACCCCGCCCCTCCCCGAAACCGGGACCTGCGGCCCCGGACCCCGCCTGTGGGGCTCCGCCCCACACCCCGGGTGCCCAGGCTCCGCCCGGCACCCCGTTCTCGGGGCTCCGCCCCGGACCCCACGCGGGGCTCTGCCCCGGACCCCGTGCGGGGGCCCCGCCCGGCTCGCAGCCTGCAGCGGCGGACCGAGCCCCAAATAAACTCAGCCCGCTCCGCGGCCCCGTGTCCGCGGTGCGGGCCGAGTTGCCCCTGTCCCTGCACTCCCAGTCTGGCGATGCCGCAGGTGGGAGCCCATCCGTGCGCGTGCTCATCCGCGTCTGGGTACGGGTACTCAGTTCTACGCGCCCCGCGCATGGCCGGGACACCGCCGACCGGGGGTCAGCGGCTGCCGCTGACCCGCCCGCGCAGCAGCAGCGACAGCGCGGAGTGGACGTCGTCCAGGGACCGTTCGCGTTGGAAGGACTGCCAGTCCAGCGCGGCCACCAGCACCATGCCGACCAGCGCGGCAGCAGTCAGCGGCACATCGATCTCGGCGCTGAGCTCACCGCGTTCGACGCCCTCCCGCAGGACCGTCTCGACCACCGCGACCGCCTCCTGCCGGACCACCATCAGGGTGGACTGCCAGGCCCGGTTGGTGCGCCAGAGTTCGGCCACGTACAGCTGGGTGAAGGCGGGGTAGCGGTCGATGAAGACCAGGCCGGCCCGGATCATGGCGTCCAGCGCCTCGACCCTGCTGCCGCCGCGCGCTTCGGTCTCCTCCGCGGCGGTCCGCAGCGAGGCGGTCAGCAGGCCGACCCCGTGCCGCAGCAGTTCCTCGAAGAGGTCCGTCTTGCTGGCGAAGTTGTAGTAGACGGTGCCTTTCGCAACGCCCGCCCGTTCGGCGATCTCGTCGACCGTGGTCGCGGAGAAGCCCTTCTCGGCGATGAGCGTGACGGCCGCTTCGTAGAGCTTCTGCCGGGTGGCCCGCCGCCTGGTGGTGCCGCCGCCGGTGCCGGTGCTGCCGGTGCTGCTGGTGCTGCTTTCCATGTGGCTGATTCTCACAGGTCCTTTACAGGCTCAGGTCCGGATGCAGCCGGTCCATCGTCCACACCTGCTTGCCGCGGGCGGCCAGCGCGGTGAGCGCCAGCGCGCCGACGGTGAAGCCCGTCAGGACGGCGCAGCCCTGCCAGACGGGGGTGAGGTCGCCTCCGCTGATGAGTTTGCGCAGGCTTTCGACCACGTAGGACATCGGCAGGTAGGGGTGGATGGCGTTGAAAAATCCGGGGCTGGTCTGCACCGGGTAGGTGCCGCCTGCCGAGGTCAGCTGGAGCATCAGGACGGCGAGGACCAGGATCCGGCCGGCCGCGCCGAACTTGGCGTTGAGCCACTGCACGATCGCGGCGAAGCAGCCGGTGACCAGGGCCAGGAAGCCGATGGTGGCGGCCGGGTGGGCCATTTCCAGGCCGAGGCCGAAGTGCAGGACGGTCATCAGCAGGGCCACTTGGAGGACGCCGAGGGAGGCGACGGGCAGCCAGCCGGCCAGGGCGATCCGCCACGGCGAGGCGCCGGCGGCGAGGGCCCGGCGGTTGACCGGGGCGATCAGCATGTACGCGACCATCGCGCCGACCCAGAGGGAGAGCGGGATGAAGTACGGGGCGAAGCCGGTGCCGTAGTTGGGGGCCTTGTTCAGCGTCTGGGCGGCCAGCCGGACCGGGTCGGCCATGACCTCGGTGCGGGCCTCGCGCTGCTGCTGGTCGTAGTCGGGGATCTGCCCGGCGCCCTCGTGCAGGCCGGAGGCGAGTTCGCCGGAGCCGTCGACGAGCTTGAAGATGCCGCCGTCCAGGCTGTGCGCTCCGTCGCCCAGCTTGCCGACGCCGGTGTCGATCTTCGCCGAGCCCGAGCTGGCGGAGGTGAGGCCGGTGTGCAGCTTGTCCATGCCGGTGGCGACCTTCTGGGCGCCGGTGTTGAGGGCGTTGACCTTGGCGACGGCGGCGTCGAGGTCGGCGGAGAGGGCCGGGGCCTTCTCGGCCACGTCGCGGGCCTTGTCCTCCAGGTCGGTGAGCTGCCCCTTGAGCTTGTCGAGGTCGCCGTCGGAGGCCTTGACCACGGCGTTGACGTCACCGGCGAGTTCTGCGGCCTCGGCTGCGCCGTCCTTGAGCTCCTTCAGTTTGGGGCAAGTGGCGGGCAGCGGCTTGGTGCCCTTGGTGCAGGTCTGCGCGTAGACGTCGTCGGCCCAGTCGGAGACCTTCTTGGTGGCGGTGGCGGCGCCCGGGGCCTTCTCGGTGAAGCCGTCGAGGTGCTTGCGGACGGTCCGGGCGGAGTCGGCGACCAGTTCGGCCTGGGCGGCGAGGCTCTTGGGGTCCTTGAGGAAGGGGCGGGCCTTGGTGGCGGCGCCGTTGACCTTGTCGGCGAGGCTCTGGGTCCCGGAGGCGATCTTCCTGGTACCGGTCTCCAGTTCGCCGGCCGCCGAGTTGAGCGTCTTGAGGCCGCCGGCCAGCTCGCCGGTCTTCTCCTTGGCGGTGTCCAGGCCGTCGGCGAGGTCCTTGGCGCCCTTCTTGGCCTGGACGGTGCCGTCCTTGAGCTGGGTGGCGCCGTCGGCGGCCTCGGTGGTCTTGTCGTGCAGGTCGGAGAAGGAGACGAAGATCTTGTCGAGGAAGCCGCGGGAGGCGTTGCTGGACGCGGCGGCGCGGACCTCGGAGAAGACGGTCTTGGAGATCGAGCCGACGATGTAGTTGTTGGCGTCGTTGGTGCGGACTTGGAGGGCGCCGGTGGTGGGGTCCTCGCCGGAGCTGGAGGCGATCCGCTCGCTGAAGTCGGCGGGCATGGTGAGCGTGAGGTAGTAGGTGCCGTTCTCGAGCCCCTTGGCGGCCTCGTCCGCGCCGACCTCGTTCCAGCCGAAGGTCTTGCTGTCCTTCAGCTTCCCGGCGATCTCGTTGCCGGCGTCGATGCGCTTGCCGTCGACGGTGGCACCGCGGTCGGCGTTGACGAGCGCGACGGGCACCTTGTCGAGGCGGCTGTACGGGTCCCAGAACGAGCAGAGGTACAGGGCGCCGTAGAGCAGCGGCAGCAGGAGCAGGGCGACGAGCGCGGCGCGCGGCAGCTTTCCCCTGCCGAAGCGCTTGAGCTCAAGCGCGGCCAGCTTCGGCGATCGCATCGGCCGTCTCCTCCTTCGTGTCCTTTGTGTCCTTCGTGTCCTTCGTGATGTCGGTGGTGTCGGTGGTGTCGGTGGAGCCCCCCGGCTCCACCGACACCACCGGCTCCACCGCGGCCGGCGCGGCCGGCTCGGTCTGACGGGTGCGCAGCAGCACCGCGTCGGACGGGGCCTCGCTGCACACCGCCAGGACGGTGGTGCCCGCGGCGGCCAGGCCGCGCAGCAGGGACCAGGCCTCGCTGCGTTCCGCGTCGGAGAGCTTCAGGTCGGTGTCGTCGACGGCCAGCAGGCGCGGTCCGCCCAGCAGGGCGATGGCCACCGAGAGGCGGAGGGACTCCAGGCGCTCCAGGTCGCGTACCGAGGTGCGCGGGCCCTTGGGGAGCGCGGCCATGTCCAGGCCCGCCTCGGCGAGGGCGGCGTCGATCCGGGCGGCGGTCGCGGCGGCCCGTTCCCGCGGGGACCGGAGCAGTGCGCGGACCGGGCCCTCGTAGCGGCGCTGGAGCAGCGCGCCCTCGCGCAACTGCTCGGCGACGGTCAGCGCCGGGTCCAGGTCGGTGACCCCCGGGACCGGGCCGAGCCCGGCGATCCGGCGGACCGCTCCCATCGCCTTGGGCAGCCGGTGGCCGGCCACCTCCGCATGCCCCTCGGTGGCCTTCATACGGCCGGTGAGGGCCAGCAGCAGGCAGGTGCGTCCGCTGCCGGACGGGCCCTCGACGGCGATGAGCGAGCCGGGGGCGGCGTCGATGTCCACGCCCCGGAAGACCCAGCCGCGCGGGCCCTTGAGTCCGAAGTTCGCGGCCTTGACGGCCGCGCCGTGCGGGCTGTCCACGCCCTCCCCCTTCATCCACCCCGTTTTTTGAACTGACTGGTCAGTTCAAAAAACTAGCACCCTCCGTAGGTCGCCGTGCACGCCACCCCCCAATTCCTTCAAAACCGCAGGTCAGGGCGATTGTCAGTGGCGTCGGTCACGATGGATTGCGATCGACAGACAGAACGCAACGACAGGAGGTTCGTCATGGCCACACCGTCCCCGTCCCCTGTCCATCCCGTCCTGCGGAAGTCGACGGCCCCGCCGGCCGCCCTCGACCTGCTCGCCAAGGCCCGCCGCGGCCTGGACGAGGCCGCACAGCTGCCCCGGCCCAACGAGCGGTATGCCACCGCCCATCTCGCCGCCCTGCGCACCGCCGCGGCCGTGCTCGCCGCCCGGGCCCGACCGGAGCCGGTCGGGCCGCGGCGCCGGCCGCGGATCCGCAGCGCCTGGGAGGTCCTGCCGGAAATAGCGCCGGAACTGGCCGAGTGGAGCGCCCTCTTCGCCTCGGGTGCGGCCCGGCGGGCCCGGGCCGAGGCGGGGATACCGGATGCGGCGAGCGTCCGGGACGCGGACGACCTGCTGCGCGCCGCCGCGATGTTCCTGCGCCTGGTCGAGCGGATGCTGGCCCTCCAGCCAACCCTGCCCGCACCACGCCCTGACGCCGGGTGACCGGCCCGGCGACGGAAGGGAATAGGGTGGAGGCCGCATCGCACACCTCCCCCGGATCCGTCCGGGGGGACCCCCATTCCGCGCCGAGGAGCCATTCGACGTGTCCGACAGTTCCCGCCCCCGCGCCTCCCTCCGTACCGCCGTGGTGTGGGAGGTCCTGAAGGAGGCTCTCGACCGCCGCGTCAAGGCGACCGGGCAGGACGTGCTGGATGTGCTGGACACCGGCGGCGGCACCGGCAAGTTCGCGGTGCCGGTGGCCCGGCTCGGCCACCGGGTCACCGTGGTCGACCCCAGCCCGAACGCACTGTTCGGGCTGGAGCGCCGGGTCGCCGAGGCCGGGGTCGCGGATCTGGTCCACGGGGTGCAGGGTGATGCCCAGGGGCTGCTGGACGTCGTCGAGCAGGGTTCGTACGACGTGGTGCTCTGCCACGGCGTGCTGGAGTACGTGGACGACCCCGCCGAGGGCGTCGCCAATGCGGTCGCCGCGCTGCGCCCCGGCGGCACCCTGAGCCTGCTCGCCGCCGGCCTCGGCGGTGCCGTGCTGGCCCGGGCGCTGGCCGGGCACTTCACCGAGGCCAGGACCGCGCTCACCGACCCGGCCGGCCGCTGGGGCGCCGGGGACCCGGTGCCCCGCCGGTTCACCGCGGAGCAGCTCGCCGCACTGGTCGGCGGAGCCGGTCTGGAGGTCGGCGCGGTCCACGGCGTCCGGGTCTTCGCCGACCTGGTGCCCGGGGTCCTGGTCGACACCGAGCCGGGTGCCGTCGAAGCCCTGCTCAAGCTGGAGGAGGCGGCGGCCGAGCTGCCGGCCTTCCACGCGGTCGCCACGCAGTTGCACGTCCTGGGCGAGAAGCAGGCCTGAGCTGCGGCGCTGCCCTGGCCCGCGATGTGACGCAGTGCATCCACAACCCCTCCGAACCGGCGGCCGGACCCGTATGATCGGGGGACACCGTCCGGTGTGTGGTCCAGAGGCTGTTGGGGAACAATGGCCTCACCGGCTGCCCTTGCGACGGTACGGTTTGGCGCAGTGCTTATTCAGGCAGTGCTCGTTTCGAAAACATGGCGTAGAGGGGCGGGTTTCTCGGGGGCGATTCCCTGCCTATCCTGAAGGGGACCCCCGGTCGCTACCCCCGCGACCGACGGATGAGGAGGACTCCCGTGCCGCTCTCGGAGCACGAGCAGCGAATGCTCGAGCAGATGGAGCGAGCGCTGTACGCCGAAGATCCCAAGTTCGCGACAGCGCTTGAGGGAAGCGGGCTGCGTACGTACACCCGGCGACGGGTCTACCAGGCGGTCGCAGGCTTTCTGGTGGGTATCGCGCTCCTCATGACCGGAATGGTCGCGCAGGGAAATCTGATCTGGATCAGCGTGGTGGGCTTTCTCGTCATGCTGGGCTGCGCGGTTCTCGCGGTCACCGGATGGCGCAAGGCACCCAAACCTGGCGAGCAGCCCGTCTCCGGCAGCAGTGCCGGTGGCACCGGCCGTGGCCACAACCGACAGCGTCGGTCGATGATGACCCGCATCGAACAGCGGTGGCAGCGTCGCCGCGATGAACAGCAGGGGCACTGAGCCGCCCCGCGGAAGTCTCATGATCTCCGCGTGAGGGGGTGACCGCCGACGGCGGTCACCCCCTCATGCGTCTCCCGGCTGCGGCATGCTGGTCGGGTGAGTGTCCTCCCCCTGGTGTTCACCAGCGGCTGGGCCAGCGGGATCAATGCCTATGCCGTGGTCCTCCTGCTCGGCGTCTTCGGCAAGGCCGGGCTGACCGACGAGGTGCCCGAGTCCCTGCAGCGGACCGATGTCCTGGTGGCGGCCGGCATCCTGTTCCTCTGCGAGGCGGTCGCCGACAAGATCCCCTATGTGGACTCCCTCTGGGACACCGTCCACACCGTGATCCGCCCGGTCGCCGGGGCCGTCATCGGCGCCCTGCTGGCCGGGCAGAGCGGTTCACTGTCCGATCTCGCCGCCGGGGCGGTCGGCGGTACCACCGCCCTGGCCAGCCACTGCGTCAAGGCCGGCACCCGGATGGCGATCAACACCTCGCCGGAGCCGTTCAGCAATATCGCCATGAGCACCGCCGAGGACCTCGGCGTCGGCACCATCATGACCTTCGCCATGTTCAACCCGGAAGCCGCCGCGATCATCGCGGCCGTGCTGCTCGCCCTCGGCCTCGCCCTGCTGGTCTACCTCTGGTCCCGAATCCGCCGTTTCCTGCGCCGCCGCGCCCAGCGCCGCGAGGAGAGACGCCTGGCGGCAGCCGAGGCCAAGGCGCCGGAGCGGACCGGGTCGCCACCGGGCTGACCTGGCTCGATAAGGTCACCGCATGGCACGAATTGCGGTGATCGGCGCCGGGATGGGCGCGATGGCGACGGCCGCCCGGCTGGCCGTGGCAGGCCACCGGGTGACGGTGTACGAGCGCTCGGCAACCTATGGCGGAGCAGTCGGGCGGTACGAACGCGAGGGGTTCGCCTTCGACACCGGGCCGGGGCTGCTGCACCTGCCCGCCGTCTACCGCGACCTGTTCGTCAAGACCGGCAAACGACCGCTGGAACAGTCCGTGGACATGGTCCAGGTCAATCCGGCGGTCCGGCACGTCCTCCCGGACTACAGCATCGACGTCACCCTCCCGGGCGCGTCCCACGGAGGGGTTGCCGCCGCCCTCGACCAGGCCTTCGGCCCGGGCGCCGGCAGCCGCTGGAACGACGTGCTGGGCCGGGCCCGGGACGTCTGGGACGCCACCCGCCGCCCGCTGCTGGAGGAGCCGCTGCGCGCCGACCGGGAGGCCCTGGGCACCGACCCCTACCCCGCGCTGCGCAAGAGCGGCCTGCTGCGCCGCCGCACCCCGACCCTCAAGGAGATCGCCGACCGCGAGCTCGGCGGCGCCCTCGGCGAACTGCTGACCGGCCTGGTCGCCGAGTACGGGCTGGACCCCTGGTCGGCGCCCGGGTCGGCCACCGTGCTGCCGTACATGGAGCAGACCTTCGGCAGCTGGTACGTACGCGGCGGTATGCGGGCCCTGGCCACCGCCGTGTACGAACGCTGCCTGGAGCGGAAGGTCGACTTCGTCTTCGGCGCGGAGGTGCGGGAGGTACGCGCCGCGGACGGCCGGGCGGCCGGTCTGCTGCTGGCCGACGGCACCGAGGTGGCCGCCGACTCGGTGGTCTGCGGGATCGACCCCCGGCAGCTGCCGGCCGGCTCCGTGCCCTGGCCCGAGGACGCGGTGCCGGCCCGCGGCGGCCTGGCCGGGACCAGCCGGTTCACGCTGTTCCTCGCGCTGCGCGGGGCCCGCCCGCCGGGCACCGCGCACCGCACCCGGCTGTACAGCCGCGGCACCTCCCCCGACCTGACGGTGCTGCGCCCCGACGATCCCGCCACCCGGCCCGACGAGGACCACGAGGCGGTCACCGTGCAGGCCCGGTGCGCCCCGCACGGGGTGATCGACTGGTCGGAGCCCTCGGTGTCCCGGCCGCACGCCGAACGGCTCCTGGAGGCGGCGGCCCTGGTCGTGCCCGACCTGCAGGAGCGGCTGCTGTGGCACGAGGTCCGCACCCCGGTCGACGTGGCCGAGGCCACCGGCGCGGTGGCCGGTTCGGTGCCGCTGCCCGCCCTCGCGGGGGCCGGGGGCCGGCTGCTGTACCCGGCCAATGCCACCGCCCTGCCCGGGCTGTACCTGGCGGGCGGCTGGGCACATCCGGGCGGCGGGCTGCCGCACGCGGGCATGACCGGGGCGCTGGTGGCCGGGCTGATCGTGGAGGGCGCGGACTTCCGCGGCTCCCAGTGACCGCGGGTCAGTAGCGGTACTGCTCGTACTCGCCGGTGCCCTGGTACGGGTAGCCCTGCTGCGGGTCGTACGGCGGCGGCTGCTGGTCCTGCCCGGCCCAGGGCTGCTGCGGGTAGGGCTGGGCCTCGTCGGAGCGCTGCTGCGGCACCCAGACGCCGCCGGGCGGGGTGTCCATGGCGTACTGCCCTTGGACATACGGGTCGGCGTACCCGTAGGGCTGCGGCTGGGCGACGCCGCCGGTGCCGATGTACGGGTCGGAGTACGCCGCGTAGACCGGCTGCTCGCCGCCGGACGGGTAGCCGCCGGAGTAGTCGTAGCCGCCGCCCTGGGAGTGCGGGTCGTAGTAGGCCGCGTACTGGTGGGCGTCCTGCTCGGCGGTGGTGTAGGGGGAGGCGAAGGGGGCGGTCTGGGCCGGGTCCGGGGCGGGGGCGAAGCCGCCGGGCGCGAACCCGCCGGGGGCGAAGCCCTGGTTCTGGCCGCCGTGGCCGCCCTGGCCCTGGTCCTGGAAGCTCTGGATGCCGTACGAGCCGGTGTCCTCGGGCAGCGGCTGCGGGCTGAAGAACACCGGCTCCGGCCGGTCCTCGGCCGCCACGGCCGCCTCGGCGGGCCGGCGCGAGTCCCTGTCGGCGTCGGCCTCGGCCTCGAAGGCCAGGCCGGAGACCTGCAGGGACGGCTCCCGGCGTTCGGCGGGCGCGGACCGGCGGCGCCCCGCGGCCGGCTCCTCGGCCGGTGCGCCGGACTCGCCGCGGCGCAGCGCCCAGCCGGCCTCGAAGCCCTTGCGGAAGGACAGGGTGACCAGGGTCTGGCCGATCGCGAAGGCTCCCGCGCCGGCGCCGATCACCGGCACCGAGGGCAGTATCACGCCGGCGACCACGCCGAGGAACCCCGAGAAGGCGAGCAGCCGCCAGCGGAGCCGGGCCTTGTACTGCAGCAGGACCTCGGCGAGCAGCCACAACGCGACCAAGCCGAACGCGCCGTAGAGGACGTACATCCCCATTGCCTGGCCCCTCTCGTACGGCCGCCCGACGAGGTACGGCCGGTCTAGGCCCGCTGGTGCAGGCCGAGGTTCTCGTAGATCTCGAGAGTCGCCGTGGAATTGTTCAGCGTGATGAAGTGCAGCCCCGGGACACCCTCGGACAGCAGCCGCGCGCAGAACTCCGTGGCGAACTCGATGCCAATGGAGCGTACAGCGGCCGGATCGTCCTTGACGGCGAGCATGCGCTCTTTCACGTCCCGGGGGAAGACTGCGGTGCTCAGCTGGGGCAGCCGGTCGAGCTGCTTGACCCCCACAACGGGCATGACCTCAGGGATGATCGGGGTCTCGCAGCCGGCCTTCTGGACGCTGTCGCGGAGCCGCAGATAATTCTCCGGATCGAAGAACATCTGGGTGATCGCATAGTCGGCACCGGCGCGGCACTTGTCCACGAAGTGACGGATGTCCGTGTCCCAGTCCGAGGACCGCGGGTGCATCTCGGGGAAGGCCGCGACACCGACGCAGAAGTCGCCGGACTCCTTGAGCAGCCGGACCAGGTCGGCGGCGTAGTGCACTCCGTCCGGGTGGGGCACCCACTCCGCCATCGGGTCGCCCGGCGGGTCACCGCGCAGGGCGAGCATGTTGCGGATACCGGCGTCGGCGAACTGTCCGATGACGTGACGCAGCTCGGCGATGGAGTGGTCGACGGCGGTGAGGTGCGCGACCGGGGTGAGGGTGGTGTCGGCGGCGATCTCCTGGGTGGCCTTGACGGTGCCACCGCGGGTGGAACCGCCGGCCCCGTAGGTCACCGAGACGAAGCTCGGGGCGACCGCCTCGACCCTGCGGAGCGCGTTCCAGAGGTTCCGCTCGCCCTTCTCGGTCTTGGGGGCCCAGAACTCGAAGGAGTACGAGGGCCTGCCGGACACGAGCAGCTCATGGACCGTGTGTGCACGGTCTGTCCAGGTCGAAGCGGTACCAAGGGCCATACCGGCAGGTTAGACGGGCGCCCCGGCACGCCGAAGCGGTGTCCACCCATTGGACACGTTTTTGGACACCTTGTGGTGGGCGGAGTGTGTCAGGTGGGAACGGGCCAGGTCAGGCGAGGCGCTCGCGGACCCGCTTGGCCAGGGCTGCTGCGGCGGCACCAGGGTCTTCGGCCTCGGTGATGGCCCGGACGACGACCACCCGGGTGGCGCCGGCGTCCAGCACCTCGTCCAGATTGGCTGAGTCGATGCCGCCGATGGCGAACCAGGGGCGGTCCTGCGCGAGCGAGGCGGTGTACCGGACGAGGCCGAGGCCGGGGGCGTACCGGCCGGGCTTGGTGGGGGTGGGCCAGCAGGGGCCGGTGCAGAAGTAGTCCACGCCGGGCTCGGCCACGGCGGCGTCCACCTCGGCCTCGGCGTGGCAGGACCGGCCGATGAGCACGGCGGGGGGCAGGATCGCGCGGGCGGCCGGGACGGGGATGTCGCCCTGGCCGAGGTGCAGCACGTCGGAGCCGATGGCATGGGCGACGTCCGCCCGGTCGTTGACGGCGAGGAGCTTGCCGTGGCGGCGGGCGGCCTCGGCGAACACCTGGAGGTGCTCCAGCTCCTCGCCGGCCTCCATGCCCTTGTCGCGGAGCTGGACGATGTCCACGCCGCCCGCGAGGACGGCGTCCAGGAACTCGGGCAGGTCGCCCTGGCGCTTGCGGGCGTCGGTGCAGAGGTAGAGCCGTGCGTCGGCCAAGGACATGGGTGGAACCCCCCGGGTGGCGGTGTACGGGCCCGCACTGGGGCCCGTACACCGGTTGAAGCGGTGAACTTGTACGGCGGACCGTACGGCGAGCTGTCGGTCAGGCGTCAGACGGCGAGCGCCTGGGCGCGGCGCTTCACCTCCGTGCCGCGATTCTCGCTGAGGGCCTGCGCGGGGGTGCCGGGCAGGCTCGGGTCCGCGGTGAAGAGCCACTCCAGCATCTCTTCGTCGGTGAAGCCGTCGTCCCGCAGCAGGGTCAGGGTGCCGGCGAGGCCCTTGACCACCTTGTCGCCGTCGATGAAGGCGGCGGGCACCTGCAGGGCGCGGTTCTCACCGCGGCGTACGGCGATGAGCTGGCCCTCCTTGACCAGCTGGCGGACTCGCGTCACCTCGACGTCGAGCATTTCTGCGATGTCGGGGAGGTAGAGCCACTCGGGGACGAGAGCATCGATCTTTGCGTCAATCTCGGTCACGGAACCAAGCCTGCCATCCCGGACCGACACCCGGTACCCGGCGCCCCCTCCCGACCCCCCATCCGGGGCTCCGCCCGCTGCTCCCAGGGCGCGGCGGCGGGCCCCGGGCCGGGTGATCAGGCGGTCGCCGACTTGAGGGGGGTGGCGGGGTCGGTGAGCTTCGCCGGGTCCATGGCGGTGCCCGATTCGATCAGGCGGCGCCCCTGCGCCAGGTCGCGGGGCCGGCCGACGGCCAGGACCGCGACCAGTGCGCCCTCCCGCAGCCAGCAGACCGACCAGGCCGGGTCATCCGGGCTGCCCCGCCACAGCATGCTGTCCGCCTCCGCGTGGTGTCCGGCGTACTGCACAAAGCGGCCGAACTGCTCGGACCAGAAGTACGGCACGGGATCGTAGGCCTGCTCCGCGCCGAGGATGTTCGCGGCGACGGTGCGCGGGCCCTGCAGGGCGTTGTCCCAGTGGTGCACCAGCAGCCGTGTCCGGTACCGCCCGGACGGGAAGGAGGCGCAGTCGCCCACCGCGTACACCCCGGGCAGGGAGGTGCGCAGCCGTTCGTCGGCGGTGACCGAGCCGTCGGGGCCCAGCTCCACGCCCGAGCCGGTCAGCCAGCCGGTGGCCGGGCGGGCGCCGATGCCGACCACCACCGCGCCGGCCGGCAGCTCGCGGCCGTCCGCCAGCCGGACCAGGCCCGGTTCCACCGCGGCGACCCCGGTGCCGGTGAGCAGGCGGGCGCCGGCCTGCTCGTACCAGGCCGCCATCGGGGCCGTGACCTCGTCCGGGAGGGCGCCGGCCAGGACCCGGCCGGCGGCCTCGACCACGGTCACCGCGCAGCCCGCCTCGCGCGCCGCGGTGGCGAACTCGGCGCCGATCCAGCCGGCCCCGACGACCACCACCTCGGGTGCCGCGGCCAGCACCGGCCGCAGCCGTTCCGCGTCGTCCAGGGTCCGCAGCAGGTGCACCCCGGGCACGCCCTCGCTGCCGGGCAGGGTCAGCGGTTCCGCTCCGGTGGCGAGGACCAGCGTCCGGTACGGGAGCGGGCCTGCGGCCGTGTCGAGTTCCCGGTCCGCGGCCCGCAGCCCGGTGACCTCCACGCCGAGCCGGAGTTCGATGTCCAGCCCTTCGAAGTCGACCTCGAAGGCGGAGCCCTCGGCCGTGCCGAGCAGCACCGCCTTGGACAGGGGCGGCCGGTCGTAGGGCTGGTGCGGTTCGGCCCCCAGCAGGGTGACCGGACCCTTGAAGCCCGCCTCGCGGAGGGCGACGGCCGTCTGCACTCCGGCCATTCCGGCGCCGACGATCACCACGCCGGCCTGTTCGATCTGTTCGATCTGTTCCGTCTGCTCGTTCACGCCGCACACCCTAGCCAGCTGACGACCCGTCAGGAATGGGCGCCCTTACCCGGGCCTCCGGGCGGGGGTTAGTCTGGCCACCGTACCCATCCGCGGGAGTCCGGACGCACCGGGCTGAGAGGGAGGCTGGACGGCCTCCGACCGTACGAACCTGATCCGGATCATGCCGGCGAAGGGAGGGGCTGGACGCCCATGCACTCATCCACCCAGAGGTCGGACCCCCACCGCCCGGACGTCCTCGTCATCGGGGGCGGCATCATCGGCCTGGCCACCGCCTGGCGGACCGCCCGCCGCGGACTGACCGTCGCCCTCGCCGACCCGGCACCCGGCGGCGGCGCCGCCAAGGTCGCGGCCGGCATGCTGGCCGCCGTCACCGAACTGCACTACGGCGAGGAGACCCTGCTGGGCCTCAACCTCGCCTCCGCCGCCCGCTACGAGGCCTTCGCCGCGGAACTCGCCGAGGCCAGCGGCGGCCTGGACATCGGCTACCGCGCCTGCGGCACCCTCGCCGTCGCCCTGGACGCCGACGACCGCCTCCACCTGCGCGAACTCCACGCCCTGCAGCGGCGCTGCGGCCTGGAGTCGGAGTGGCTGACCGGCCGCGAATGCCGCCGCCTGGAGCCCATGCTGGCCCCCGGCGTGCGCGGCGGACTGCGCGTCGACGGCGACCACCAGGTCGACCCGCGCCGGCTGGCGGACGCCCTGCTGGCCGCCTGCGAGCGGGCCGGAGTGGTCTTCCACCGGGCGGGCGCCGAGCGGCTGACGGTCACCGCCGGCCGGGCGGCCGGCGCACTGCTCGACAACGGCACCGAGATCGCCGCGGGCCAGGTGGTGCTGGCCGCCGGCAGCCTCAGCGGCCGGCTGGACGGCGTACCGGCCGAGGCGGTGCCGCCGGTACGGCCGGTGAAGGGCCAGGTGCTGCGGCTCGCGGTGCCGGCCGCGTACGCGCCGTTCCTGTCCCGGACGGTACGGGCGGTGGTCCGCGGCAGCCACGTCTACCTGGTGCCGCGCGAGAACGGCGAGCTCGTCGTCGGCGCCACCAGCGAGGAACTGGGCTGGGACACCACGGTGACCGCGGGCGGCGTGTACGAACTGCTGCGCGACGCCCACGAGCTGGTGCCCGGCATCACCGAACTCCCGCTCACCGAGACCCGGGCGGGCCTGCGCCCCGGCTCCCCCGACAACGCCCCGCTGCTCGGCCCCACCGACCTGCCCGGACTGCACCTGGCCACCGGCCACTACCGCAACGGGGTGCTGCTCACCCCGGTGACCGGGGACGTCATGGCGGAGGTCCTGGCCACCGGCGAACTCCCCGACATCGCCCGCCCCTTCAGCCCGCGCCGGTTCTCGTCCGCCCCCGTCGTCCGAGAGGAGACGTACGCATGACCACCTCCGTCAACACCATCTCCGTCAACGGCGAGCCGCGCGAGGTCGCCGCCGGCACCACCCTGGACCTGGTGGTGGCCACCCTCACCCGGGCCCCCTCGGGGGTCGCCGCGGCGCTCAACGAAACCGTCGTACCGCGCGGGCAGTGGCCCGCCACCGCACTCGGCGAGGGAGACCGCGTCGAGGTGCTCACCGCGGTCCAGGGAGGCTGAGCGATGGCCGACGATCTGTTCACTCTGGGCGGCCGGACCTTCTCCTCCCGCCTGATCATGGGGACCGGCGGGGCGCCCAGCCTGGACGTGCTGGAACGGGCCCTGGTCGCCTCGGGCACCGAACTCACCACGGTGGCGATGCGCCGCCTGGACCCCACCGTCCAGGGCTCGGTGCTGTCCGTGCTGACCCGGCTCGGCATCGGCGTCCTGCCCAATACGGCGGGCTGCTTCACGGCGGGCGAGGCGGTACTGACCGCCCGGCTGGCCAGGGAGGCCCTCGGCACCGACTGGATCAAACTGGAGGTCGTCGCCGACGAGCGGACCCTGCTGCCGGACGGGGTGGAGCTGCTGGACGCGGCCGAAACCCTGGTCGACGAGGGGTTCACGGTGCTGCCGTACACGAACGACGACCCGGTGCTGGCACGGAAGCTGGAGGACGTGGGCTGCGCGGCGATCATGCCGCTGGGGTCCCCGATCGGGTCCGGCCTGGGCATCCGCAACCCGCACAACTTCGAGCTGATCGTGGAGCGGGCGGGGGTGCCGGTGATTCTGGACGCGGGGGCGGGTACGGCGTCGGATGTGGCCCAGGCCATGGAGCTGGGGTGTGCGGCTGTGATGCTCGCCTCGGCCGTGACCCGTGCGCAGGAGCCTGTGCTCATGGCTGCGGCGATGCGGGACGCCGTCTCGGCGGGCCGGCTGGCCCGCCGGGCCGGGCGGATCCCGGTCCGGCGCTTCGCCGAAGCCTCGTCTCCTGTGGAGGGCCGCGCCACCCTGGACCCAGAACGCCCGGCGTTCTAACCGCCCCGGGCCCAGCCCCCGAGGCTCCCCTGCGCGGGACATCCTGACCGGCCCGAGCCCGCCCCGGGGCTCCCGCTGCGCGGAGCCTCCGTTCTGACCGGCCCGAGCCCGCCAGGCGGGACTCCCGCTGCGCGGGGCCTTTCCCCTACCCGCCCCTCCCCGCTCCCCGGGGCTTCGCCCCGGACCCCCCGCCCCCGGTCCGGGGGCGGATCCGTGGTTCCGGGCCTGCGGGCCGGGTGTGGTTGCTCGCGCAGTTCCCCGCGCCCCTGGCGGGGTCCGGGGCGGAGCTCCGGCCACGGGTGCCGGGCGGAGCCCGTGCACCCAGGCGGGTGTGGGGCGCAGCCCCACGGGCGGGGGCCGGGGCCGCAGGCCCCGGTTTCGGGGAGGGGCGGGGTGGGGAAATGGCCCCGCGCAGCGGGCCCGCACGTCACAGCTGCGTCGCAGCAGCACACCAGCGGGGCATGCCCACAGCCGACGCTCGTAGAATCGGCGGGTGGATACGACCCTGGATGACCCCCTCGTCGGGTGCGTGCTCGACGGCCGCTACCGCATCGACGCCCGCATCGCGGTCGGCGGCATGGCCACGGTCTACCGGGCCCTCGACACCCGCCTCGACCGCGTCCTCGCCCTCAAGGTGATGCACCCGGCGCTCGCCGCCGACCACGGCTTCGTCGACCGGTTCATCCGCGAGGCCAAGTCCGTGGCCCGTCTCGCCCACCCCAACGTGGTCGCCGTGTTCGACCAGGGCACCGACGGCGGCTACGTCTACCTCGCCATGGAGTACGTCTCCGGCTGCACCCTGCGCGATGTGCTCCGCGAGCGCGGCGCGCTCCAGCCGCGGGCCGCGCTGGACATTCTGGAGCCGGTCCTCGCCGCCCTCGGCGCCGCGCACCGTGCCGGGTTCGTGCACCGCGACATGAAGCCCGAGAACGTGCTGATAGGCGACGACGGCCGGGTCAAGGTGGCCGACTTCGGGCTGGTCCGCAGTGTCGACGCGGTCACCCAGACCACCGGCGCGGTCCTCGGCACCGTCTCCTACCTCGCCCCCGAGCAGATCGAGAACGGCGCCACCGACACCCGCGTCGACGTCTACGCCTGCGGTGTCGTGCTGTACGAGATGCTCACCGGCACCAAGCCGCACACCGGCGGCACCCCGGCCCAGGTGCTCTACCAGCACCTGCACGAGGACGTGCCGCCGCCTTCCGCCACCGTGCCGGGGCTGTCGGCCGCCCTGGACGGGCTCGTCGCCCGGGCCGCCGCCCGCGACCCCGAGCTGCGCCCGTACGACGCTGCGGCCCTGCTGGGCCTGGTCCGGGAGGCCCGGGCCGGGCTGAGCACCGCCGAGCTGGACGCCGTACCGCCGCAGGCGCGCGCCGAGGTGCGGTCCGCCGCGGAGGACCGGACCGGGGTGATCCCCCGCCCGGTGATGCCGGCCCGGCAGCCGGTGGAGCACACCTCCCGGCTGGCCGCCCCGCCGCTGCCCCCGGCTCCGGCCGCGGCCCCGGCCGCATCGCCGGGCCGGCCGTCCCGGCGCGGCCTGTTCCTCATCGTCGCCGGGGTCCTGCTCGCCCTCGGTCTCGGCACCGGCGTCTGGTACATCAGCTCCGGCCAGTTCACCCAGGTCCCGCACGTGCTCGGGAAGACCGAGGCGCAGGCCCGGAAGCAGCTGTCGGCGGCCGGCCTGGACGTGAAGCAGGTCGACCGGAAGTTCAGCAGCAGCTTCGAGCGCGGCACCGTGATGGGCAGCGATCCGGCGTCCGGGGGGCAGATCCGGGGCAACGGCTCGGTCACCCTGATCGTCTCGCGCGGCCCCCAGGTGGTCTCGGTGCCCAACCTGAAGGGCCGGCCGCTGGACGTGGCCAAGGCCGAACTCACCAAGGAGGGGCTGGCCCCCGGCATGGTGACGCAGACCTTCGACGAGGACGTCCCGCAGGGCGCGGTGATCAGCACGGATCCGGCGGCCGGGGAGAAGCGGGCCCCGGACACGGCGGTCGCCCTGGTGGTCAGCAAGGGCCGGCCGGTGCCGGTGCCGAGCATCGTCGGGCAGCCGGTGGACCAGGCCCGGGCGGGCCTGGAGCAGCTCGGGCTGAAGGTCGAGCTGGCCGCCGAGCAGGTCCATTCGCCGCAGCCGGCCGGCCGGGTCGCCAACCAGTCGGTGGCGGCGAACACCCAGGCCGCGGCCGGGGACACGGTGACGCTGACCGTGTCCAAGGGACCGCGCCAGGTCCAGGTTCCGGACGTCACCAACCAGGAGGTGGACGCCGCCCGGCGCACCTTGGAGGGGCTGGGCTTCAAGGTGAAGGTGGACCGGCCCCTCATCTCCTTCTCGAACACCGTGGCGAGCCAGTCGGTGCCGGCCAACCAGAGCGCACCCGAGGGCAGCACGATCACCATCAGGACCAAGGGGCTGTAGCAGCACGTGAACGACGCCATACGCAATCCGGTGGGCGGGCATGTGCCCGTGGCCGGCGGGCTCGCCTCGGTCGGGCTGACCTATGCGCGGGAGATGGGCGCGGAGGCCGTGCAGGTCTTCGTGGCCAATCCGCGTGGCTGGGCCACCCCGGCCGGGAATCCGGCCCAGGACGAGCTGTTCCGCGCGCAGTGCGCCGCGGAGGGCATCCCGGCGTATGTGCACGCGCCGTACCTGATCAACTTCGGCTCGCACACGCCCGCGACGGTGGAGAAGTCGGTGGAGTCGCTCCGCCACTCGCTGCGCCGGGGCCGGGAGATCGGCGCGCTGGGCGTGGTGGTGCACACCGGCTCGGCGACCGGAGGGCGACCGCGGGAGGAGGCGCTCGCGCAGGTCAGGGAGCACATGCTGCCGCTGCTGGACGAGCTGACGCACGACGACGACCCGTTCCTGCTGCTGGAGTCCACGGCCGGGCAGGGCTTCTCACTGTGTTCACGCACCTGGGACTTCGGCCCGTACTTCGAGGCGCTGGACGCTCATCCGAAGCTCGGGATCTGCCTCGACACCTGCCACATCTTCGCGGCGGGCCACGACCTGGCCGGGCCGGGCGGGGCCAAGGAGACGCTGGACCTGCTGGTGGAGACGGTGGGTGCGGGACGGCTGAAGCTGATCCACGCGAACGACTCCAAGGAGGGCGTGGGCGCCCACAAGGACCGGCACGCGAACATCGGCGCCGGTCACATCGGCCGGGACGCCTTCGCCGAGCTGTGCACGCACCCGGAGACGGACGGGGTGCCGCTGATCATCGAAACGCCCGGCGGCAAGGAGGGGCACGCGGCGGACGTGGCCCTGCTGAAGGAGCTGCGCGGGCGCGGGTAACGTTCCCAGGCGCATTCACCCTGCGATCAGAGTTCCGGACCGTCCCCCGGCTCCTCCTGGTACGAGTAGCGCTGCTCGCGCCAGGGATCGCCGATGTTGTGGTAGCCGCGCTCTTCCCAGAACCCGCGCCGGTCGGCGGTCATGTACTCGACACCCCGGACCCACTTGGGGCCCTTCCAGGCGTACAGGTGCGGGACCACCAGCCGCAGCGGGAACCCGTGCTCCGCGGTCAGGAGTTCGCCCCCCTGGTGGGTGGCGAAGACGGTCCGGTCCGAAGCGAAGTCGGACAGCCGCATGTTGGAGCTGAAACCGTACTCGGCCCACACCATCACATGTGTGACCAGCGGGGACGGCGGGGCCAGGGCCAGCACGTCACGGGCGAGCACACCGCCCCATTCGGCCCCCGGCATGCTGAACTTCGTCACGCAGTGCAGGTCCGCGACCACCGAGGTGAACGGCAGGGCCGAGAACTCCTCGTGGTTCCAGCAGTGTTTCTCGCCGTCCGCGGTGGCGCCGAAGACCCGGAACTCCCAGCGATCCGGCTTGAACTTGGGCACCGGGCCGTAGTGGGTCACCGGCCAGCCGCGCTGCAGCCGCTGCCCCGGAGGAAGCTCCAGCTGCTCTGCTCCCGGAGATTCCCGGCTTTCCGGCTGACCCATGACTCCATGGTGACAGACCGGCAAGGGTGGTCCTGACCAGGTTTGGCCCTGAATCGGGCAACTCCTACTAAGGAGGCACTTACTGGACGACCCCCGGCAGCGGTGCAAGGATGCGCGCACCTGCCGGTTCTCTTGCTTGGAAGGAGCCTCTGCGATGCAGGGCGACCCCGAGGTCCTCGAGTTTCTGAACGAACAGCTCACCGGTGAGCTGACGGCGATCAACCAGTACTGGCTGCACTACCGCATCCAGGACAACAAGGGCTGGACGAAGCTCGCCAAGTACACGCGTGAAGAATCCATCGACGAGATGAAGCACGCGGACAAGCTGACCGAACGCATCCTGATGCTGGACGGCCTGCCGAACTACCAGCGGCTCTTCCACGTCCGGGTCGGCCAGACCCTTACCGAGATGTTCCAGGCTGACCGACAGGTCGAGGTCGAGGCGATCGACCGCCTCAAGCGCGGGATCGATGTGATGCGCGGCAAGAGCGATGTGACCTCGGCGCGTCTCTTCGAGGAGATCCTGGCGGACGAGGAGCACCACATCGACTACCTCGACACCCAGCTGGAGCTCATCGAAACCCTCGGCGAGGCGCTCTACATCGCGCAGCTCATCGAGCAGCCGGAGAGCTAGGAGGGCCGGGAGGGCTAGGCGGCTTCCGCCAGCTCCGCGCCCGCGGCCAGGACGGCCGTAGCCTCACCCTTGTCCAGCAGCGCCCGGCGCGGGCACGCGCCGCGACCGAGGAGGCCCTGGATGGTTCGTACGCAGGAACCGCAGTCGGTACCGGCCTTGGTCACCGAGGCGATCTGGCGGGGGGTGCAGGCGCCGGCTGCCGCGTGGTCCTTGACCTGCTGGTCGGTGATGCCGAAGCAAGAGCAGACGTACACGCGGTTCACCTCCCTGGCAGGAACGGTCAGGCGGGCCATCCCCTATTCGGTGAGGCTTACCTAACCTTACCCAAACTTAGGGTCACCTAAAAGGCCTGAAGACGACTGTGGGGCGCGGATCACAGATCCACGCCCCACAGCTCGTAGGAAACCACCTACTGATCGCGCCTACTGGTCGTGCCTACTGGTCGCGGTACATCTCCGCCACCAGGAAGGCCAGGTCCAGCGACTGGCTGCGGTTGAGCCGCGGGTCGCAGGCCGTCTCGTAGCGCTGGTGCAGGTCGTCGACGAAGATCTCGTCGCCGCCGCCCACGCACTCGGTGACATCGTCACCGGTGAGCTCGACGTGGATGCCGCCCGGGTGGGTGCCCAGCGCCTTGTGGACCTCGAAGAAGCCCTTGACCTCGTCGAGCACGTCGTCGAAGCGGCGGGTCTTGTGGCCGGAAGCCGCCTCGAAGGTGTTGCCGTGCATCGGGTCGGTCACCCAGGCCACCGTGGCCCCGGATGCGGTGACCTTCTCGACCAGCTCGGGCAGCTTGTCCCGGACCTTGTCGGCGCCCATGCGGACGACGAAGGTCAGCCGGCCCGGCTCGCGGTCCGGGTCCAGGCGGTCGATGTACGTCAGGGCCTCGTCCACCGTGGTGGTGGGGCCGAGCTTGATGCCGATCGGGTTGGCGATCTGCGAGCAGAACTCGATGTGCGCGTGGTCCAGCTGGCGGGTGCGCTCACCGATCCAGACCATGTGGCCGGAGGTGTCGTACAGCTTGCCGGTCCGCGAGTCGGTGCGGGTCAGCGCGCCCTCGTAGGCGAGCAGCAGCGCCTCGTGCGAGGCGTAGAACTCGACCGCCTTGAACTCGGCCGGGTCGGTGCCACAGGCCTTCATGAAGTTCAGCGCGTTGTCGATCTCCCGCGCGAGCTGCTCGTAGCGCTGCCCGGACGGGGAGGACTTCACGAAGTCCTGGTTCCAGGCGTGCACCTGGCGCAGGTCGGCGTAGCCACCGGTGGTGAAGGCGCGCACCAGGTTCAGCGTGGAGGCGGAGGCGTGGTACATCCGCTTCAGCCGCTCGGGGTCCGGGACGCGGGCCTCTTCGGTGAAGGCGAAGCCGTTGACCGAGTCGCCGCGGTAGGTCGGCAGGGTCACGCCGTCGCGGGTCTCGGTGTCCTTGGAGCGCGGCTTGGAGTACTGGCCGGCGATGCGCCCGACCTTGACCACGGGCACCGAGGCCGCGTAGGTCAGGACGGCCGACATCTGCAGCAGCGTCTTCAGCTTGGCTCGGATGTGGTCGGCGGACACGGCATCGAAGGCCTCGGCGCAGTCGCCGCCCTGGAGGAGGAACGCCTCGCCCTTGGCGACGGCTCCCAGACGGGCGCGCAGCTGGTCGCACTCACCCGCAAAGACGAGCGGAGGATACGACTCGAGGTCCGCGACGACAGCGCGCAGAGCCTCGGCATCGGGGTACGAAGGCTGCTGCGCCGCGGGAAGGTCTCGCCAGGTCGCCTTGGCGGCGGGGGCTTGGGTTTCAGCGTTCACGGTCACCCTGTAAACACTACGGGCTGAACGCGGCAGTCCGGCCCGCCGCCCACAACGTGAGACGCATGTCTGTCAGGTCACACCGCCACCGGTGTAGGGTGTACGGCATGTTCGCGCACCCGAACCAGACCTGCCAGAACTGGTGGTGGACCGCTCATCCGGCGGCCCACTGACTGCGCGTACCCGAAAAACCGACGCGAAGGCCGCCCGAGGGCGGCCTTTCTGCTTTCCGCGGGCCGTTCCTCTTCTACCGGAAGGAACCGCCCCGAATGACCAACCGTCCCGTGCCTGCCCTCTGTCAGGTCGACCGGCTCCTCGACCCCGACGGACCGCCCTTCGCGCTGCTGCGGCGGCGCACCCCGGGCCACGACCACGACACCGTCGAAGTGCTCGTCGGGCCCGTCCACGAGGCCGGGCTGCTGGCCGACCTCCCGGTGGGCGAGCTGCCCAGCCTGGCCCTGATCCCGTTCCGGCAAATCCGCGAGCGCGGGTTCACGGCGGCCGACGACGGCACCCCGCTGAGCGTGCTGGTCGCCGAGGAGGCGTACGAGATCCCGCTCGCCGAGGCGCTGGCCGCCCTGCCCGCCCACCCGGTCGGCGTCACCGACGGCGGCTTCGACGTCGGCGACGAGGAGTACGCGGCCACCGTCGAGCGGGTGATCGAGGACGAGATCGGCCGCGGCGAGGGCGCGAACTTCGTGATCCGCCGCACCTACCGGGGCCGGATCGACGGCTTCGGGCGGGCCGACGCGCTCGCCCTGTTCCGGCGGCTGCTGACGGCCGAGCGCGGCGCGTACTGGACGTACGTGGTGCACACCGGGGAGCGGACGCTGGTCGGAGCCAGCCCGGAGGTACACGTCCGGATGTCCGGCGGCACCGTGGTGATGAACCCGATCAGCGGCACGTACCGCTATCCGGAGGGCGGGCCGACGGCCGACTCACTGCTGTCCTTCCTGGCCGACCGCAAGGAGATCGAGGAGCTCTCCATGGTGGTCGACGAGGAACTGAAGATGATGTGCACGGTCGGCGACCGCGGCGGGGTGGTGGTCGGGCCGCGGCTCAAGGAGATGTCGCACCTGGCGCACACCGAGTACGAGCTGCGCGGACGGTCCTCGCTGGACGTGCGGGAGGTCCTGAAGGAGACCATGTTCGCGGCCACCGTGACCGGCTCGCCGGTGGAGAACGCCTGCCGGGTGATCCAACGGTACGAAGCGGGCGGACGGGGCTATTACGCGGGGGCGCTGGCCCTGCTCGGGCGGGATGCCGCCGGGGTCCAGACCCTGGACTCCCCCATCCTCATCCGGACCGCCGACATCGCACCGGACGGCACCTTGCGGGTGGCGGTGGGCGCCACCCTGGTCCGGCACTCGGATCCGGCCGGAGAGGTGGCCGAAACCCATGCCAAGGCGGCGGGGGTGCTGGCCGCGCTGGGGGTCCGTCCGGCCGCGCCGCGGCCCGCCCGCGAGGGAGCCGGGCGGCTGGCCGACGACCCCCGGGTGCAGGCGGCGCTGGCCGCGCGGCGGGCGGACCTGGCCCCGTTCTGGCTGCGGATGCAGGACCGGCCGGTGGAGCCGGCCGGCCATGCGCTGGTGGTGGACGGCGAGGACACCTTCACCGCGATGCTGGCGCACGTGCTGCGGGTGGCCGGGTTCACGGTGACCGTACGCCGCTACGACGATCCGGGGCTGCGGGCTGCCGCCCTGGCCCATCCCGGCCCGGTCGTCCTGGGCCCGGGCCCGGGGAACCCGGCGGATGCCGCGGACCCGAAGATGCGGCTGCTGCGCGGGCTGGCGGCCGACCTGCTGGCCGGGCACCGGCGGGGCCTGCTCGGCATCTGCCTCGGCCACGAGCTGCTGGCCGCCGAGCTCGGCCTGCCGCTGGTCCGCAAGGCGGAGCCGGCCCAGGGCGCGCAGCTGCGGATCGACCTGTTCGGGACGCCGGAGGTGGTCGGCTTCTACAACACGTACACGGCGGCCTGCGATGCGGAGCTCGCGGACCGGCTGGCGGAGCGGGGCGTTGAAGTCTCCCACGATCCCGCCACCGGAGAGGTACACGCCCTGCGCGGCCCCGGCTTCGCGGGCGTGCAGTTCCACCCGGAGTCCGTCCTCACCCTGCGCGGCGCGGAGCTGCTCCGCGAGCTCTTGACGGCCGTGGCCGTCGAAGTCACCCGGGGCTGACCGGGGTGTTCTCGGACGCAGCCGACGGTGAGCGCGAGCCGGCGGGCCGAGGCCCGCCGGCCGCCAGGGTGCGCAGCACCCGACCGCCCAGGTCCGCGTTCACGCCGGGCCGGCCGTCGAACGCCTGCAGCCCGACACCGTGCGGCTCAGCGGAAGCAGCCGCTGAGCCGGAGGCAGCCGCTCAGCCGAAGAACACCCCGGCCTCCCGGTACAGCTCCGGGTCCACCGTCTTCAGCTTGGCCGTCGCCTCCGCGATCGGCACCCGCACCACCTTCGTCCCCTGCAGCGCCACCATCTTCCCGAAGTCCCCGTCCCGCACCGCGTCGATCGCGTGCAGTCCGAAGCGGGTGGCCAGCCAGCGGTCGTACGCGCTCGGCGTGCCGCCCCGCTGGACATGGCCGAGGACGGTGGTCCGGGCCTCCTTGCCGGTGCGTGCCTCGATCTCCTTGGCCAGCCATTCGCCGACCCCGGAGAGCCGGACGTGCCCGAAGGAGTCCTTCGTCGCGTCCTTCAGGACCATCTCCCCGTCCGTGGGCATGGCCCCCTCCGCCACCACCACGATCGGCGCGTAACTCGCCTTGAACCGGGAGGTGACCCAGGCGCACACCTGGTCGATGTCGAAGCGCTGCTCGGGGATGAGGATGACGTTCGCCCCGCCCGCCAGGCCCGAGTGCAGGGCGATCCAGCCGGCGTGCCGGCCCATCACCTCCACCACCAGGACCCGCATGTGGGACTCGGCCGTGGTGTGCAGCCGGTCGATGGCCTCGGTCGCGATACCGACCGCCGTGTCGAAACCGAAGGTGTAGTCGGTGCCCGACAGGTCGTTGTCGATGGTCTTGGGAACCCCGACGCAGGGCACCCCGAACTCCGTGTACAGGCGCGCCGCGACGCCGAGGGTGTCCTCGCCGCCGATCGCGATCAGTGCGTCCACCTCGTGCTTGGCGAGGTTTTCCTTGATCGCGCGGACCCCGTTCTCCTGCTCCTGCTTGAACGGGTTGGTGCGGGAGGAGCCGAGGATGGTGCCGCCGCGCGGCAGGATGCCACGTACGGCGGGGATGTCGAGCGGGACGGTGTCCCCTTCGAGCGGGCCCCGCCAGCCGTCGCGGAAGCCGATGAACCCGTATCCGTACTCCTGCACGCCCTTGCGGACGACCCCGCGGATCACCGCGTTCAGCCCCGGACAGTCCCCGCCGCCGGTCAGCACTCCGACCTTCATGGAAGCATCTCCCTTCGCCATGACGGTCACGCTAGTGAGACTCAGGTCACAGCGCGCGGGGGCGAACGGACAACTCCGGTGGAACTACGGGTGGTTGTGTACACCAGGTTCACCCGCAGGGGTGAGGGGTCAAGCGTCGTCGAGGCCGCGTTCTATGGCATAGCGGACGAGCTCCACCCGGTTGTGCAGCTGCAGTTTGCCCAGGGTGTTCTGGACGTGGTTCTGCACCGTGCGGTGCGAGATGACCAGTCGCTCCGCGATCTGCTTGTACGACAGTCCCTTGGCCACCAGCCGCAGCACCTCGGTCTCCCGGTCGGTGAGTTGCGGGACCTTCGGCTCGTCGGCCGCGGCCGGGGCCGGGTCGGCGGCCAGCCGCCGGTACTCGCCGAGCACCAGTCCGGCCAGGCCCGGGGTGAAGACCGGGTCGCCGACGGCGGTGCGGCGGACCGCGTCGATCAGTTCCTCGGCCGCGGCGGACTTCAGCAGGTAGCCGGTCGCCCCGGACTTCACCGCCTCCAGGACGTCGGCGTGCTCGCCGCTCGCCGACAGCACCAGCACCCGCAGCGCCGGGTTGGCCCCGACCAGCTCCTTGCACACCTGGACCCCGGGCATGCCGGGCAGGTTGAGGTCGAGGACCAGGACATCGGGGCCGACCGCCAGGGCCCGGCGGACCGCCTGGGGTCCGTCGCCGGCGGTGGCCACCACGTCGAACCCGGCGGCGCCGAGGTCGCGGGCGACCGCGTCCCGCCACATCGGATGGTCGTCCACGACCATCACCCTGATCCCGCTCAGGTCACTCACGTCGCGCGCGTCTCTCACGTCGCTCATCGCTTGTCCGTCCTCCCCCTGGGTACTTTCAGTTCCACTTCGGTGCCCTGTCCGGGTACGGACACCAGCTCGGCGGTGCCCCCGAGCTCGCGCAGCCTGCCGCGGATGGACAGCGCCACCCCCATCCGGCCCTCGCCCTCCGCCTGGTCCAGCCGTCCCGGCGGAATGCCCGGCCCGTCGTCGCGGACCGTGACGATCACCTCGTCGCCCCAGTCCTCCAGGAGGATCCAGGCCCGGGCCCCGTCCCCGGCGTGCTTGCGCACGTTGTCGAGGGCGGCTCCGACGGCGGCGGCCAGCTCCTGGGCGGCCGGGGCGGGCAGCGGCACCGGCGTGCCCGGTTCCGCGAAGCTGATCCGGGACCCGGCGTGCGGGGCCAGCAGGCTCCGCAGGTCCAGCTCGCCCTCGTCGGCGCCGGGCTCCGCCACCTCGACGCTGTCGACCAGGGCTCCGCGCCCGGCGTCCCGGGAGATTCGGGAGGCCGGCACCAGCCCGCTGGAGACCAGGGTGCGCAGCGCCACCTCCTGTTCCCCCGCCATCCGGCCGAGCTCCGCGGCTTCGCCGCCGATCTCGCTGCCGCGCCGCTGGACCATGGCGAGGACCTGGAGGACCCCGTCGTGGATGTCCCGGGCCAGGCGCTCCCGCTCGCGGGTCGCGGCCTCGATCTCCAGGGCGCGGGCCAGGGTGGCCTCACTGGCGCGGGCGACCTCGACGACGTAGCCGATGGCGATGGAGGCCACCCACACCAGCAGGACGTTGTGCAGGGTGTCCCGGGTGGGTTCGCCGCGCTGGACGATGTTGGCTACAGCCACGAAGGAGGAGGCGAAGCCCGCCCAGCGCCAGCCGCCCTTGATGGCGAAGGCGAGGACGGAGCCCGCGGTCCAGATGGAGGGGAGGGTGGGGCCGCCGGCCGCGATCCGCTCGTGCGCGTCGACGAGCGGGGTGAGCAGGATGCCGGTCAGTGCGACGGCGAGGTCGAGCCCCAAGAAGCGCCGGGTGCAGCTCTGCGCGTTGGCCACCTTGTTGAAGGTGGCCAGGGTCCAGCCGGCGAGCAGTGTGAGGTAGCCGATGGCCAGCCAGGGGCGGTTGAACTCCTGGTGGGCGGAGGCGAACAGCAGCACGGCGTAGATCATGGTGAGCACGCGGTAGACGGTCAGGGCACGCCACAGCGGCTGCTCGACCGACATGCTGACGACGCGCTCGCGCTTCACTTGGCCTCGTGCTTGGCCTCGTTCTTGGCGGCCTTCTCGGCGTCGGCGATCTGGCGCTTGGCAGCCGTCGCGTAGATGTCGACGTACTCCTGCCCGGAGAGCTTCATGATCTCGTACATGACCTCGTCGGTCACCGAGCGCAGGATGAAGCGGTCCCCGTCCATGCCGTGGTAGCGGCTGAAGTCCAGCGGCTTGCCGATCCGGATGCCCGGGCGCATCAGCTTCGGGACCACCTTGCCGGGCGGCTGGATCTTCTCGGTGTCGATCATCGCCACGGGGATCACGGGGGCGCCGGTGGCCAGCGCCACCCGGGCCAGTCCGCCGGGCTTGCCGCGGTACAGGCGGCCGTCGGGCGAGCGGGTGCCCTCCGGGTAGATGCCGAAGAGCTCACCGCGTTCGATGACCTCGATGCCGCTCTTGATGGCCGCCTCGCCGGCGCCGCGGGCGCCGGAGCGGTCCACCGGGAGCTGGCCCACGCCCTTGAAGAACGCGGCGGTGAGCTTGCCCTTGACGCCCGGCGAGGTGAAGTACTCCGCCTTCGCGATGAAGGTGACCTTCCGGTCCAGCACGGCCGGCAGGAAGAAGGAGTCGGAGAAGGAGAGATGGTTGCTCGCAAGGATCGCCGGCCCCTCCGCGGGAATGTTCTCGAGGCCCTCCACCCACGGCCTGAAGGCGAGCTTCAGGGAACCGCCGATGGAGAACTTCATTGCGCCGTAGATCAACTGAGCAGCCTTCCTGTGTCCGTCGAACAGACCTTAACCCCTGGGCGTGGTCGGAGCGGTCCTTCGACCCTGGTCGGTGCCTGTCCCGTCGCGTACGGTGAAGTCACACAGCGCACCCGCCCCGAACATCGCTTCGCCATCCCTTTCAAGGAGATCCTGGTGCCCGTCCTCCCCGGTGCCGAGCCGTTCCGCCACGAGGGCGGAGAGGTCGGCGTCCTCCTCTGCCACGGTTTCACCGGCTCCCCGCAGTCCATGCGGCCCTGGGCCGAGTATCTGGCCGAGCGCGGTCTGACGGTGTCCCTGCCGCTGCTGCCCGGACACGGCACGCGGTGGCAGGACATGCAGCTCACCGGGTGGCAGGACTGGTACGCGGAGGTCGACCGGGCACTGCGGGAGCTGCTGGACCGGTGCACCAAGGTGTTCGTGTTCGGTCTGTCGATGGGCGGCGCGCTGAGCCTGCGGCTGGCGGCCCGGCACGGGGACGCGATCAGCGGCCTCGTCCTGGTCAATCCGGCCAACAAGGTGCACGACCCGCTGGCCGTCGCGCTGCCGGTGGCCATGCACTTCATCCGCTCCACGCCGGGCATCGCATCCGACATCGCGAAGCCCGGCTCGGACGAGGTCGGCTACGACCGGGTCCCGACCCGGGCCGCGCACTCGCTGCGGAAGTTCCTGCAGCTGGTGGACAAGGAGCTGCCGCAGGTCACCCAGCCGCTGTTGCTGCTGCACAGCCCGCAGGACCATGTGGTGCCGCCGGCCGACTCGGCGCGGGTGCTGGCGCGGGTGTCCTCCACGGATGTGACCGAGACCCTGCTGGAACAGAGCTACCACGTCGCGACGTTGGACCATGATGCGGAGCGGATCTTCGCGGACAGTTTTGCGTTTGTCGGCCGGCTCGCGGGGACCGGCGACAGGGAGGGGGCGGGCACCGGTGGCTGAGCAGGAGGAGCCGTCCGGCGGCGTCCCGCCGCTGGACGAAGAGGCGGCCTGGGCGGCGATCGTCGCCGGCTACGGCGAGGAACCGGCGGATCCGCCGGGGGCTCGGCCGTTCAAGCCGATCGAGGACCTGCTGCTGCCGGAGGAGGACGTCCTGCCGGAGCCGCCGGCCCCGGCGGCGGGTACGAAGCCGCCGGAGAAGCCGGAGAAGGACGCCGGGCCGGCGTCCCCGCCGGCCGCTCTGGGCAGCTCGGTGGTCTTCGCCCCGGGCGTGGGCGGGGCCGGGCCCCGTGACCACTCGCTGGCGGAGCCGGGCGAAGAGGATCTCGACGCGACCGACGAGGGGCATTTCGTCCCGCCGGAGCCCCCGCCGCTGCCGGCGGCCGACACCACGGCCAAGTTCGCCTGGCTGGCGGTGGTCGGCGGGCCGGTGCTGCTGCTGTTGGCGGTGGTGCTGCGCTGGGAGATGACCTGGTGGCTGACCACGCTGGGGGTGGGCGGCTTCCTGGGCGGCTTCGCCACGCTGGTGGGCCGGATGGCACACGGCGACGAAGAGGACGACGACCCGGGCCGCGGCGCGGTCGTCTAGGTCGGACAGTCCTCAGTGGTGTCCGGCGGGCCGGTGGGACGTACGGCACCGGAGGCGCCCAGTCTCCGGTAGGCCGTGGGGGTCATGCCGTACTCCCGCCGGAACGACCGGGTGAAGTCGGCGGGGTGTACGAAACCCCAGCGGCGGCCCACCGCGTGCACGGGCTGCGCCCCGTACAGCGGGTTGACCAGGTCGGCCTGGCAGCGCTGAAGCCTGCGGCGGCGGATCCAGGCGGCCACGGTGGCGTCCTGCTGCTCGAAGAGGCGGTGCAGGTAGCGCACCGAGATGTGGTGGAAGGCCGCCACCGCGGCCGGTGTGAGCTGCGGGTCCGCGAGGTTGAGATCGATGAAGCCGAGGACCTGGCGCAGCAGGGTCTGCCGGCGGGTCTCGGGCGGCAGGGCCGCCGTCGCGTCGAGGTGGTGGGCGAGGAAGGCCGTGGACAGCTCCATGGCCACGGACCCGAGCCGGACCGTGTCCCTGCCGTTCCAGCTGTCGGCCTGGTCCACGGCTCCCCGCAGGAACCCGGCCAGCAAGGCCCCCATACCGGTGTCGGTCGGCAGCCGGCGGGCCAGCAGGTCGTTGATCCGCGCCTCGGGCAACGGCACGGCCGCCCGCGGCAGATGCACGATGATCGCCCGTGACGGCTCGTCCGGGCCGATGCCCAGCCCCCGGCCGTCGAACGGCTGCGAGGTGTCCCACAGCAGCAGGTCCCCGGCCCGCACCCGGGCGTCGGTGCGGCGCTGCTCCAGCCACATGTCGCTGCCGAGGATCAGGCAGAGCTCGTACGCCTCCGGGTCCGAGCGCCGGATCAGCGTCGGGGTCCGTTCGGATCTGATGGCCGGCATGGACAGCAGGGACATTCCCACGGCTCCCATCGGCAGCATGCCGATGCTGGCCCGGAAATCATCGTGGTGATCGCTGCTTATCCGGGTGGGAGCGGTATCCCGGCCGACGAGATCACACCACCAGTCGAAACGCTCTCCCGCCGGAACAACAGTGCTGTCGAGTGAATCCACAATCGCCATGGTGCAGCCGCCGGACGGCGCAGGGAGAGTGCATTCCCCGTCAAGCAACCGTGCACTCTGAGCCAATCCGGTCCACCGGACAGCTGCAAAACTGATGCCGGAAATCCCGACCGCTCCGAGGGGAAACTCATGAAGAAATCCCGGATCGTCATGTCGATCGTGGCCGTAGTGGCCGCGGCGGGCCTGGGTACCGGAAACGCGATGGCTGCGGACGCCGGTCCCGACACGGCGGGCGCGTCGCCGGCCCGGGCAATGGCCACCAGCAGCTCCTCCCTGGTGCCCGCGGGTTCGATCCACTACAGCGAGGAGTATCAGCACGACGGCCTCCGCAATCACCTGGGCAATTTCACCGGCGGAACGCCCTGCAACTCCGGCTACGTGATAACGGGCAACGTGCTCTACAGCTGGATCGGGCAGATCAGCTCGTTCCGCACCTGGTCCTGGTGTCAGGCCAACCACCGTTCCGGTTGGGACGGCACCGGTGACGCAAGCGGCTGGTGGGGTGGCGTGAACAACTACATCGGCGGCTGGATGAACGACCGGACCCTTTCCGTCCAGTTCCGCTGACATCGAGTGAGAAGGGTGCCGGGCGATTCCGCCCGACACCCTTCCATCGAAAGGAGTTCCCTCCCCCATGCCGCCCCTCCCCATTCGAGCGCGACTCCTCGCAGCCGCGTGCATTTCCCTGGCGGTGGTCACCGCTTGCACCGGGAAGGACAATACGCATTCCGGCCTCCCGCCCATCGGTGGATTGACATCCATTCGCACACCTGCGGACATCGTGTTGCCGCTGGATTCCTACTGGGCCGACCCGGAAGAGCGCCGAAGGGCCAATATCGCTTTGCAGACGGCCGGGGCCGCATGTATGCGGAAGCACGGAATGAGCCGGCCGGTGGTGGACCCGGGACGACAGATGTCCGCCGCGGAGACGAACGCCGGACGCTACGGGATCGTCGACCGTCCGGAGGTCGAGCGGTGGGGGTACCGCAACCCGGTGGAGGAGCAGCCCGGACCGGACCGGCCGCCGGCTGCGGCACAGCCGCCCGCGCCCACCCCGGCCGAGCTCGCCGTGTGGACGGACACCTGCTCGGGCGAGGCACAGCAGGCCCTCACCGGGGGCGCTCCCGTGGACACGATGGCCCTGGTGCTGCGGCTGCGGAAGGAGGCCGCCGACAGTGCCCTGGCAGACCCTCGCCTGCGGACCGCGTTCGCGGGCTGGAGTGCCTGCATGGGGCGAGCAGGGTACTTGTACGCCGACCCCTGGCAGGCGAACGACGACGCGGACGACCGGCGCGCCCGGGCCGGCGACCGGCAGCGCGGCGAACGTGAGGACGTGGCCATGGCCTTGGCCGACCTCGACTGCCGGGCGGAGCACCGGGTCACGGACCTCTGGTACGCGTTGGACAGCGCGTACCAGAGCCGCCTGGTCGGCAGACACCGCGGGGAGCTGGACCGGATGCGTGCCCATCTCGCCGAGGTGCGGAAGCGGACCGCCACAATTCTCGCCGGCGCCTGATCAGGCGGGGGCCGGGAGGCGGAGGGCTGCCAGGAGGGGGAGGTGGTCGGTGGCCGCCTTCAGGTCGGTGCTGCGGATGCCCGGGAGCGCCGCCGGGACCCCGCAGCCCAGGACCTCCACCCCCGCCCCGGCCGCGAAGACCGCGTCGATGCGGCGGTCCGGTCCGCTCGACGGAAAGGTGAGCTCGCCGCCCCAGGGTGCCGCCGTACGACAGTCCGTGAGCTCGGCCGCGAGACGGCTGAAGGAGGGCCCGGCCGGGGTCTCGTTGATGTCGCCCGCCGCGATCGCGTACGGCACGTCCCGGTCCCGGAGCCGGTCCAGCAGCAGGTCCGCCTGGGCCATCCGCTCCACCGGGTCCAGCGACAGGTGCGCGCTCAGCAGCGCCACCCGCACGCCCCCGAACCGCACCACGGCCGTGGCGAAACCGCGCCGGTGCAGCCCCGGGGTGAGCGGGAGGAGCACGTCCTCGGTGCGTTCGACGAAGGCCCGCAGCGAGCACAGCAGCAGGGGGCCGGCGGCGGTGGCGCCACCGCTCAGCACGACCAGGTCGGTCTTCAAGGCCAGCCGGGCCGCGTGTTTGCGCCAGCGGAAGAAGCGCGGGGCCTCCTGGACGAAGACCAGGTCGGGGGCGCAGGCCCGGATCACCCGGGCCACTGCCTCCTCGTCGTCGCGCAGTGAGCGGATGTTGTAGCTGAGCACCCGGATCACCGCTGAGCCGTCGGGTTCCGTACGGGACTGTGGCAGGTCGGTCAGGTCTGTCAGGTCATCCATGCGCAGCAACATATGCGGCTGCCCGCCGCGCCCACAGGGGGCACGACGGGCAGGGTTGCGGGCGGGCGGCGGGCCGCCCCGGCGGTCAGCCCTGGCGGGCCAGGTCCGCGGCGCCGACCAGCCCGGCCTTGCCGCCCAACTGCGCGGCCAGCACCTGCGCGTGCGGCCGGTACTGGGCGCCGATCAGCCAGCGCCGGAAGGACTTCCGGATCGGGTCGAGGACCAGCTCGCCCTCGTCGGAGACACCGCCGCCGACGATGAACGCGGACGGGTCGAAGAGGGAGGCCAGGTCGGCGAGGCCGGCGCCGGCCCAGCGGGCCAGCTCCCGGAAGGAGTCCACGGCCACCGCATCGCCGGCCCGCGCGGCCTCGCTGATGTGCTTGCCCTCGATGCCCTCGGGGGTGCCGTCGCCCAGGCCGAGCAGGATCTCCGCCCGCTCCGGGGTGGCGTTGGCGCGCTGCTTCGCGTACCGGACCAGCGCCCGGCCGGAGGCGTACTGCTCCCAGCAGCCCTGGCTGCCACAGCCGCAGAGCAGACCGTCCGGGACCACCCGGATGTGTCCGAACTCGGCGGCCACGCCGAACCGGCCGCGGCGCAGCTTGTTGCCGATGATGATGCCGCCGCCCAGGCCGGTGCCGAGGGTGATGCAGATGACGTCCTCGTGGCCCTGACCGGCACCGAACCGGTATTCGCCCCAGGCCGCGCAGTTCGCGTCGTTCTCCACGACCACCGGCAGGCCGATGCGCTGCTCGACCTTGTCCTTGAGCGGCTCGTGGCGCCAGTTGATGTTGGGGGCGAAGAGTACGGTCGCCCGCTTGTCGTCCACGTATCCGGCCGCGCCGATGCCGACGGCCTCGATGGTGTGGTTGCTGCTGACCTCGGAGACGGCGGCGCAGATCGCTTCCGTCACACCGTCCGCGGTCGGCGGGGTGGGCACCTTGTACGTCTCAAGGATGGTGCCCTCTTCGTCGACCACGCCGGCCGCGATCTTCGTGCCGCCGATGTCGACGCCGATGGTGAGTCCCATTAGTCCCTCGGTTTCCGGTCAAACCCCGCCGGGGCCAACGGTACCCGAGGGCGGCGGAGTCTCAGTCGAGGTCGATGCGCCCGGTAGTCCCGGGGCCTTCACCCCCGTCGCGCCGGTCGTGCCCGTTGTGCCTGTCGTGCCCGTTGTGGCCGTCTCGGGGGTCGTGCTCGTCCCTGGTCCAGCGGCGCTCGTGGCCCTCCACCGCCGAGCGGTAGGCGGCGAGCAGTTCCGAACCGGCCGCGGCCAGGTGGTCGAAGACCTCGGGGTTGCGCTCGATGACGGGCTTGGCGGCGCTCTTCGCCTGGTGGACGAACTGCCGTACGGCGCCCTGTGCGGCCGTTCCCAGCAGCGGGTTGTTCAGCCCGGACACCTTGTCGGCGACGGCCTCGAACAGCTTGAACAGCTCCTCGGCGGCGGTCCCGGTGCCCTGCTCCCCCGCGCCCTGCTCGGCCCGCCGGCGCGCCTTCTCCGCGGCGAGGTCCTCCGCGCAGGCCTTCGCCCAGGCGTCGTCGTCGGTGGGACGGTCGTTGGCCTCGCTCATGGCGGACTCTCCTGCGGGCTGCTGCGGGCTCTGCGGGCGGATACCTTCGACGGTACCCGTTCGGGGGACCCGGTTCGGCGCGGGGGCACCGTTTTGTTCCGCGTCAGCGGGTGGGCCAGAGCCCCGGGTCCGGGGTGAAGCGGATGCGCAGGACGCCGTCCGCGAGGGCCGCGCCGGAGACCGTGCAGCGGCGGAGGGCGGACGGCAGGGGAACGATTCTGCGGTGCGGGCCCGCGGTGAGCAGCAGATCGTCGCCGCGCCGGATCAGGTCCAGTTCCCGCTTCTCGGCGCCGGGCAGCGGCACCGTCCAGACCAGTACCCCGTCCTCGGCACGGCGGTCCTCCACCGGCCAGTGCGGGCGGGCCGGCACGGTGACCGGTCCGGGGTCGAGGAGCGCCAGGTCCTCCGGGCCGCGCGGGTCCCGGCCGAGGTGCGGCAGCGGGCGGTGGTCCGGCCACTGGCTCGTGTACTTGTCCTGCTGCGCGGCCAGGCCGGCCAGCCAGGGTTCGGCGGAGCCGGCCGGCACCAGGCGGTTGGCGAGCACCGGGCCGACCGCCAGCCCGTGCAGGGCGAGGCCCAGGCGCCCGAGCCGGAGCGCCTCGGCGGCGGCCGGACCGGGTTCGGCGACCAGCTGTACGGAGGTGTCGGCCGACTCGACGACCGCCTGCACGGCGGCCAGCTCCCGGTCCCAGCGCTCGGCCGCCTCGTACAGCCACTGCGCGGGCATCGGTACGCCGGCCAGCTGGGCCAGTACCGGCCGCAGGGCGCGGGCGGCCTGCCGTTCGGCGGGGACCAGCCGGGCCAGGTAGCGGCGCAGCTGGGCGGGGAGGGCGAGGGCGGCGATGGCCTGGTGGAGCGGGGGCATGTCCACCACGACCAGGTCGAAGCCGGTTGTGGCGGATCGGGCTCGGCGTAGGGCGCGGAGCAGGGCGAACTGCTCGGCACCGGGCAGCTCGGTGAGCTCCTCCTCGCCGAGGGGGCGGGCGCCGAGCAGGTTGAGGGCGGCGGTGGCGCGGTCTTGGAGGGCGGTGAGTTCGGTGCGGAAGTCCTGGCCGGAGTCGATCCGGGCGACCCAGAGGCGGGGGTTGCCGTCGGCTGCGACGGGGTGGGCCGGGAGGCCGGGCGCGACGTCCTCGGCCGGGCCGGCGGCCGGGCCGAGCAGCGCGCCGAGCGGGTCGCCCGGGTCGCCGGAGAGCACCAGCACCCGCTGTCCGCTGCGCGCGGCGGCGAGGGCGGTGGCTGCGGCCATGGTGGTGCGGCCGGCGCCGCCGGGGCCGGTGAGGAGGAGGGTGTGCATGGGGGTGGGGACTCCTGGGGTCGGTGCAGCAGCTCGGGCGACGGCGTCGGGTGCCCTGCGGGGCCATTCCCCCACCCCGCCCCTCCCCGAAACCGGGGCTCCGCCCCGGACCCCGTAAAGGTGCACGGGCTCCGCCCGCACCTGATTCGGGGCTCCGCCCCGGAACCCCGTTGGGGGCGAGCCCCGAACCAGGGTGGGGGCTCCGCCCCCGACCCCGTTGGGGTGCCCGGGCTCCGCCCGGCGCCCCGCTCTCGGGGGCTCGCCCCCAAACCCCCGGCACGGGTACCGGGCGAAGCCCGTACACCCAGGGGGTGTGGGGCGCAGCCCCACGGCGGGGGCCGGGGCCGCAGGCCCCGGTTTCGGGAAGGGGCGGGGTGGGGGACGGCTCCGCGCAGCGGAACCCGGGCCGGTTAGGCCGTTGTTTCTACTCGCTTCTTCAGGCCCGCCAGCGCCCGGTCGATGATGACCTTTTCCGCCTTGCGCTTGATCATGCCCAGCATCGGGATCTTGACGTCCACGGTCAGCTGGTACGTCACCTCGGTGCGCGTACCCCCCTCCAGCGGAGCCAGCCGGTAGGAGCCGTCCAGCTGCCGGAGCATCTGGGACTTGTCCAGGGTCCAGCTGACCTCGTCCGTGCCCTTCCACGTGTAGGACAGGGTGTGGTCGTCCTTGATCGCGCCCGCGTCCAGCAGCAGGCGGACCTTCTCCGCGCGGCCCTCGGCGTCGGCGGCCAGCACCTCGGCCTCCTTCACCTCGCCGGTCCACTCGGGGTAGCGGGCGAAGTCGGCGATCACGGCCATGACGTCGGCCGGCGCCGCCTCGATCGTGATGCTCGAGCTGGTGTGTTCCGCCATCGCGGTGGCTCCTCCGGGGAGTGTTTCGAGGAATTGGGCGGCCTCGGGCCGCCGCGTGAAGGCTATCGCGCGTCGCGGGATCACCATTCCAGGGCCCACGGCCGCCCGGTGGCCGCGAAGTGTCCGACGTTCACACATTCGGTGCCGCCGATCCGCATCCGCCGGGCCAGCGGCTGGTGGACATGGCCGAACAAGGCGTACCGGGGCCGGACCCGGTGGATGGCGGCGAGCAGGGCCGCGCTGCCGCGTTCGAAGCGGCGGGCGACCGTGTCGTAGCAGAGCTCGGGGACCTCCGGCGGGATGTGCGAGCAGAGGACGTCCACCTCGCCGAGCGCCTCGACCTTGGCGGCGTACTCCTCGACGTCGATCTCGTACGGGGTGCGCATCGGGGACGGCAGGCCGCCGCCGACGAAGCCGAAGACCCGGCCGCCGATCTCCACCCGCTCGCCGTCCAGGACGGTGGTTCCGGTGCCGGCGTACTCGGGCCACAGCTTCGGGATGTCGACATTGCCGTAGGTGGCGTACGTCGGGGTGGGGAAGGCGGCGAACATCTCGGCGTACTGGCGCCGTACCGCGTTCTCGATGACCTGCTCCCGGTCGAGGCCGTCCCACAGACTTCGGCCGAATTCCTTCGCCTCGGCGAACCGGCGCTCGGCGCGCAGGGCGACGATCCGGTCGGCGTTCTCGACGCCGAAGAGGTCGGGGAAGATGCCGCGCGAGTGGTCGGCATAATCCAGGAAGAGCACGAGGTCACCGAGGCAGATCAGGGCGTCGGCGCCGTCTCCGGCACGGGCCAGTGCCTCGGTGTTGCCGTGGACGTCGCTGACGACGTGGACCTTCGTACGCGCCTGTGTGCCGCGTTTCGTACCACCCATGCCAGTCACCCTAGGGCGGGCCGGGCCGTGTGGGTAGAGCGGCCGAAGCCCTCCGGACCTGCGGTTACTTCCGAGTCGCGAAACGGGTGGACTAGGGTCGTCGCGATAAGGCCGCGTCATGTGACGCACGGAACATCTGGCCGGTTCCCTCTATCGGGAACCCACTACCGGTGGGTAACGTCCGGTCGGTCCACATCGTGGCGATGGCGCCCAGAGGAGCAGCAGTCTTGCGCGAGTTCAGCCTTCCGGCCCTGTACGAGGTCCCGTCGGACGGGAACCTTACGGATCTCATCCGCCGCAATGCCGCGCAGCATCCCGATACCGCCGTCATGAGCCGCAAGGTCGACGGGCAGTGGCAGGACGTCAGCGCGACCGAGTTCCTCGCCGAGGTGCGGACCGTCGCCAAGGGCCTGATCGCCGCCGGTATCCAGCCGGGCGACCGGGTCGCCCTGATCTCCCGCACCCGCTACGAGTGGGTGCTGATCGACTTCGCGATCTGGACCGCCGGCGGTGTCACCGTCCCGGTGTACGAGACCTCCTCGCCCGAGCAGATCCAGTGGATCCTCGGCGACTCCGGCGCCGTGGCCGCGGTGGTCGAGAGCCCCGACCACAGCTCGGCCGTGGCCTCGCTGCGCGACGCGCTGCCGGAGCTGCGCGAGGTGTGGGAGATCGAGCAGGGTGCGCTGGAGGCGCTGAAGACGGCGGGCGCGGACATCGCGGACGCCGAGGTCGACGAGCGCAGCAGCCTGGCGAACGCCGACGACCCGGCCACCATCGTCTACACCTCGGGCACCACCGGCCGCCCCAAGGGCTGTGTGCTGACCCACCGCAACTTCTTCGCGGAGTGCGGCAACGTGGTGGAGCGGCTGAGCCCGCTGTTCCGCACCGGCGAGTGCTCCGTGCTGCTGTTCCTCCCGGCCGCGCATGTCTTCGGTCGCCTGGTGGAGGTCGGGGCCGTGCTGGCGCCGATCCGGCTGGGCTGCGTACCGGACATCAAGAACCTGACCGACGAACTCCAGTCCTTCCGGCCCACGCTGATCCTCGGTGTGCCGCGCGTCTTCGAGAAGGTCTACAACTCGGCGCGCGCCAAGGCCCAGGCCGAGGGCAAGGGCAAGATCTTCGACGCGGCGGCCGAGACGGCGATCGCCTACAGCCGGGCGCTGGACGCTCCGGGCGGCCCGTCCTTCGGGCTGAAGCTCAAGCACAAGATCTTCAAGAAGCTGGTCTACAGCAAGCTGCACGCGGTGCTCGGCGGGCGCGGCGAGTACGCGATCTCCGGCGGCGCCCCGCTGGGCGAGCGGCTCGGGCACTTCTTCCGGGGCATCGGGTTCACCGTGCTGGAGGGCTACGGGCTGACCGAGTCCTGCGCGGCGACCGCGTTCAACCCGTGGGACCGGCCGAAGATCGGTACGGTCGGCCAGCCACTGCCGGGCTCCGTGGTGCGGATCGCGGACGACGGCGAGGTGCTGCTGCACGGCGAGCACATCTTCAAGGAGTACTGGAAGAACGAGACGGCCACCGCCGACGCGCTGACCGACGGCTGGTTCCACACCGGCGACGTCGGCACCCTCGACGAGGACGGCTACCTGGCGATCACCGGCCGGAAGAAGGAGCTCATCGTCACCGCCGGCGGCAAGAACGTGGCCCCCGCGGTGATCGAGGACCGGATCCGGGCGCACGCGCTGGTCGCGGAGTGCATGGTGGTGGGCGACGGCCGGCCGTTCGTGGCCGCGCTGGTGACCATCGACGAGGAGTTCCTGGGCCGCTGGGCGCAGGACAACGGCAAGCCGGCCGGGGTCACGGCGGCGGAGCTGCGGGAGGACGAGGCGCTGATCGCCGCCGTCCAGAAGGCGATCGACGACGGCAACGCGGCCGTGTCCAAGGCGGAATCGGTGCGGAAATTCCGCATTCTCCCCTCCCAGTTCACGGAGGAGTCGGGCCACATCACGCCGTCGCTGAAGCTGAAGCGCAACGTGGTGGCGAAGGACTTCGCGGACGAGATCGAGGCGCTCTACCGCGGTTAAGCCTCTCTTAGCACGGGTCTTCGGCGAGGATGCGGGCTAGGTTGCGTTCGGCGAGTGCCGTGATCGTGAGGAACGGGTTGACGCCCAGCGATCCCGGCACCAGCGCGCCGTCGGTGACGTACAGGTTCCGGTAGCCCTTGACCCGGCCGTACAGGTCGGTGGCCTCGCCCAGTACGCAGCCTCCCAGCGGGTGGTAGGTGAAGTCGTCCGCGAAGGCCCGGTTGCCGCCGAAGAGGTCGTGCCGGTACACCGTCACCTGGCGGCGGTTGATGCGGTCGAAGAGGGACTTGGCGGCGTTGACCGACGGGGTGTTCTGCTCCCTGCGCCAGTGCAACCGGGCCGAGTCGGTGGCCGGGTCGTAGCTGAAGCTGCCGCGCTCGGGGTTCCTGGTGATCGCCAGGTACAGGGAGATCCAGTGCTCCAGGCCCATCGGGAGCGGGGCGATCTCGGCGAAGACCGGGTTCCGGGCGTTGTCCCAGTCGTCGATGCCGAGGGCGGGCATGGTGGCCTGGCGGGCTCCGACGGTGTCCCACAGGTGGTTGGCCCGGGCGGTCATCACATTGCCGTTGCCGCCCCAGCCGAGGCCGACCCGGTCGCTGAGCGCCGGCAGGGTGCCGGTCTCCCGGGCCCGCAGCAGGATCTCGGTGGTGCCGAGGCTGCCCGCGCCGAGGAAGAGCTGCCGGCAGCCGAGTTCGCGGGTCCCGGTGACCCGGCCGGCGAGGTCGATGGTCTGCACGGTGAGGACGTAGCCCCCGGCGGCCGGATCGGCGCGGACGCCGGTGACCTTCTGCAGGGTCTCGATGGTGACGTTGCCGGTGCCGAGGGCGGCGGCGAGGTAGGTCTTGTCGAGGCTCCTCTTGCCGTGGTTGTTGCCGTAGATGACCTCGCCGGCGAGCGCGGACTTCGGCACCTGGCCGGCAGCCTCGCGCTGCATGTAGGCGAAGTCGTAGACATTGGGCACGAACACGGTCCTCAGGCCGGTGTTGTGGGCGTGCTTGCGGGAGATCCGGGCGAACCGGTACCACTCGGTGGACTCGAACCAGTCCGGGTCGATGTCGTTGACGCCGAGCATCCGCCGGGCCAGGGGGAAGTGGGTCCCGTACATCTCCTCGGCGTCGACCCCGGGGAAGACCTCGGCGAAGTACGAGCGCCGGGGCGCGGGCGCCATGCCGCCGTTGACCAGGGAACCACCGCCGACGCCGCGGCCGACGTAGACGGACATGTCCCCGAAGTGCACCCGGTCCAGGACGCCCGGGTAGGGGCTGATGTTCCGGTTGACCACGTCGAGCCAGAGGAACTGGGCGAGCGGGGCTTCGGTGCGGGTGCGGAACCACATGGAGCGGTGGTCGGGGGCGCTGGTGGACGGGAAGACCTTGCCGTCGGGCCCGGCGGTGTTCCAGAGCCGGCCCATTTCGAGGACCACGGTCCGTACGCCGGCCTGTCCGAGCCGGAGGGCGGCGACGGCGGAGCCGTATCCGGAGCCGACGACGAGGGCGGGGGCGTAGTGGGTGGGCGGTGGCTCTGCTGCGGCGGCTGCTTCGGTCAGGCCGATTCTGGTCAGGCCTAGGGCGGCGGCGGTCTGGAGGGCGCCGATGCCTAGGATGTGACGGCGCGTCAGGTTGGGTGTCATGGCCGCATCATGGGCGGAATCAGGCCTTCCGCCCATACGCGGCGCAGCCACCGTTCCGAGTGACAGTCAACTCTGGCTCCGCCGCGTGGGGTGCCGCTGCGCGGGGCCATTCCCCCACCCCGCCCCTTCCCGCTGTGCCGGATATGCGGCTCCGCCGCGTGGGGGGCTCCGCCCCAGACCCCGCGCCTCAAACGCCGGCGGGGCTGAGAAATGCCGCTGCGCGGCATTTCCAGCCCGCGCGGCGTTTGAGCGCCCCGGCGCGAAGCGCCGGACCGGGGGCCTGGGGGCTTGCCCCCAGTTTCGGGAAGGGGCGGGGTGGGGGAAGGCTCAGCGCAGCGCTACAACAGCTCGCGGAGGCGGTCCGCCAGGAGGTCCCAGCGCCATTTCTCCTCGACCCAGGCGCGGCCCCGCTCGCCCATCCGGGCCCGCATGGCAGGGTCCAGCAGCAGGGCGCTGATGCGGTCCGCCGCGTCCTCCGGGACGCCGCCGCGGACCACCCACCCCGTCTCCCCGTCCAGCACCGCATCCGGCGCCCCGCCCGAATCCCCCGCCACCACCGGCAGACCAGTCGCCGAAGCCTCCAGGTAGACGATGCCCAGGCCCTCCACGTCCAGCCCGCCCCGCCGCGTACGGCACGGCATCGCGAACACGTCGCCGGCCCCGTAGTGCGCGGGCAGTTCGGACCACGGCACGGCGCCGGTGAACACCACCGCGTCCGCAACGCCCGTCACCCCGGCCAGCTTCCGCAGCTCCGCCTCGTACGGCCCGCCGCCGACGATCAGCAGCACCGCGTCCGGGACGGCCGCCAGGATCCGCGGCATCGCCCGGATCAGGGTGTCCTGTCCCTTGCGGGGGACCAGCCGGGACACGCACACCACGACCGGCCGGTCGGACAGACCCAGCCGGGCCCGGATCTCCGCGCCGCCCGAGCCCGGGTGGAAGGTCTTCTCGTCCACGCCCGGCGGCAGTTGCACCATCCGGCCGGCCGCCCGGTCGGTCAGCGCCGAGGCGATCCGGGAGCGGGTGTACTCGCCGAGATAGGTGAGCGTGTCCGTGCCCTCGCCGATCCGCCGCAGCAGCTGCCGGGCGGCCGGCAGCTGCGCCCAGCCCGCCTCGTGCCCGTGCGTGGTCGCGACCAGCCGCCGGGCGCCCGCCCGGCGCAGCGCCGGGCCCATCAGGCCGAGCGGCGCCGCCGCTCCGAACCACACCGACTCACAGCCGTGTTCCTTCAGCAGCCCCACCGCCCGCCGGGTCACCCGGGGCGTCGGCAGCAGCATCGTCGTACGGTCCCGGACGACCTGGAAGGGCTGCTCCGCGTCGAAGGCGGCAGTGGCCTCCCGGCCCTCCGCGCCGTGCTTCCAGGTGGAGGCGTAGACAACGATCCGGTCCGGGTCCAGACGCAGCGCCATATTGTGCAGGAATGCCTGGATTCCGCCCGGTCGCGGCGGGAAGTCATTGGTCACGATCAGCGTCTTGTGCATCGTCTGCCGACAGTACCGGACTGATTTCGATTGCCGTGTTTCGTGGCTTCGGGGCCAAGGACCTGGGCATCATGGCGCGGTGCTCAAGCTTTCTTCGGCCTGGTCGGCCACCAGGATTCTGCTGCTGCTCTGCACCTTCCGGGTGATCCGGCTGCCGGGTGGGGACGTGACCATCGACGTCACGGTGATCTACCAGGGCTGGTACGGCGTGCTGCGCACCGGCACGTTCCCGCTCGACGACGTGACCTGGCAGTACCCGCCGGGCGCGGCGCTGGCCGTCCTGGCGCCCGGACTGCTGCCCTTCCTCTCCTACACGGCGGCGTTCATCGTGCTGTGCCTGGCCGCGGACGCGCTGGTCACCTGGCTGCTGGCGCGCAAGGGCCTGCGGGCCGCCTGGTACTGGGTGTGGGCGGTGCCGCTGATCGGCCCGACCGCGTACGCCCGGTACGACATCTTCGTCGCGGCGGTGGCGGTGGCCGCCCTGCTCCACCCGCGGGTGCGCGGGCCGCTGATCGCGCTCGGTGCGGTCCTCAAGGTGTGGCCGGCCCTGCTGCTGGCCGGGGTCCGCAACCGGATGGTGTGGTTCTCCACGGCCGCGACCGGGGCGCTGCTGCTGTTGCTGTTCGCGGTGGCCATGCCGGGCTCCCTGGCCTTCCTCACCTTCCAGCGGGACCGGGGCACCGAGGTGGAGTCGCTGGGCGCGCTGCCGCTGCACTTCGCCCGCGCCTTCGGCTGGTGGGAGGGCGAGGTGAAGCTCAACTACGGTTCGGTGGAGTTCCTCGGCCCGTGGGTGGAGACCATCAGCACCCTCTCCCTGGGCCTGACCGCGGTGGCGTTCGGCTGGCTGCTGGTGTGGCGGCTGCGGGCCCGGATCGTGGCCGGCGACGAACGCGTCATCTTCGACGCGGCGTTCACGGCGGTGCTGCTGTTCACCGTCACCAGCCGGGTGATCAGCCCGCAGTACCTGGTGTGGCTGGTGGCGCTGGCCGCGGTGTGCCTGACCCTGGCGGACTCCCGGATGGTCCGGGTCACCCGCATCCTGCTGGTGGCCACGGCGTTCACCCAGCTGGAGTTCCCGACGTTCTTCACGGAGATCGTCCGGAGCGACTGGATCGGCATCGTGCTGATCGTGGTCCGCAACGCTCTGCTGGTCTGGGCGACAGTGGCCGCGTGCCGCGTCCTGTGGGCCGCTTCCAAGGCCGTCCCCGCCACCGAGCCGGACCCGGCGACCGGGACCCGCACCGAGGAAGGCGTGCCCGCGGCGCGCTGACGCCCGCTAGGGTCCGCCGAGTTCCGTTGTCAGGGCTGCGCGCCAGGCGGCGGTCAGGGCGGGCAGGTCCGTGCCCAGGGTGGTCGCGAGCGCCCTGGACAGCGGCTCGCGGGCGGCGGCCTCGTAGAGGCGCAGCAGCGCCGGTTCGCCCCAGCGGGCCGCGATCAGCCGGCAGGCCAGCCAGGACTCCTCGTACGCCCGGGACAGCGCCTCCTGGTCGCCGCCGAAGGTGAACGCGGCGTTCCCGGGCAGGGCCGCCGGGAGCCGCCCGGCGCGGACCGCGCGCGCCGCCGCCGGGGCGACGTCCCGGGGCGCGCGCCCGCTGTCCCGGTACGCCACCCAGTCCGCGAAGCCCTCCGACAGCCACAGCGGGGTCGAGGCGGAGGTCACCGGCCGGGTGGCGACATGGGTGACCTCGTGGGTCAGCACGATCCGGCGGCCCTCCCCCGACAGCTCCTGGTACGCCTGCGGGTTGACCACCACCCGGTCCGCCGGAGCGGGGGCGGCCCCGACCCGGCCGGTGGTCACCGCGGCCATCCCGCGGTAGGCCTCGGGCGCTGAGCCGAGCAGCGCGGCCATCCGGTCGACGGAGTCGGGCACCAGCACCACCACCCGGCCAGCCCAGGTTCTCCCGGCGCCGGGGGAACCGGCCGCCGTCACCGCCGGGACGGCCCGGTCGGCCTCCGCGGCGATCCCGGTCAGCCGCTCGCGCGGGCCGGCCCCGAGCACCAGCGCGTGCCGCCCCTGCACCACCTGCACCGGGCCCTGGTCCCACAGCTCCGGCAGGGCTCCGGGCGCAGGCCGGTCGGCGGTGACCCGCCAGCGGCCGTCCGATGCGGCCAGCGAGAGTTCTCGGGCGCCCCCGGCGGGAGCGGCGTCGTGCCCGGCCAGCCGGTAGCGGAGCTCCGCGCCCGCCGTGGCCCGGGTGCCGCCGTCGGCGACGCGGACCGAGGTGACCTCGTACGACCAGGACTGCAGCGGAACCCCGCCGGGCCGCCCGGCCGCCCCCGCAGCCCAGTCCGCCACAGCCCGCCGGACCGCATCTCCGGCCCCGGCACCGGCCCCGGCACCGGCCCCGGCAGCCCCGTCCCGGTCCGCGGGCCCGGCACAGCCGGCCAGTAGGCCGAGCAGCAGCAGGAGGCAGACGGGGAAGCGGCGCATCCGGTGATGGTACGCACCGCCCGGCCCGGGCCCGGGCCGTCAGACCCGGGTCACCGACGAGACCGGCATCATGCCCACCGGGTCGTACCGCACCGCCGCGCCCGGGTACGGCGCATGGATGACCTGGCCGTTGCCCACGTACATGCCGACATGGCTGGCGTCGGAGCGGTAGGTGACCAGGTCGCCCGGCCGGGCCTCGGACAGCGGGACTCGCCGACCCGCGTACCGCTGGGCCTGCGAGGTGCGCGGCAGGGACACCCCGGCCTGCCGGTAGGACCACACCATCAGGCCGGAGCAGTCGAATCCGGAGGGCCCGGTGGAGCCCCACACATACGGCCGGCCGACCGCGGCCCGGGCCGCCATCACGGCTGCCGCGGCCCGGCCGGAGCCGGGGCCCAGCACGGGTCCGGGCATCGCCCCGTACCGGCCGCCGCCGGACCGGGCGGCCCGCTCGTACTCGGCCCGCTGCTGCGAGGGCATCGCGTTCAGCAGCCGCCGGGCCGCCGCCAGCTTGGCGGTGACGGACCGCTTCTGCCGGGCCACGTCCGCCCGCAGCTGCTCCAGTTCGCCGAGCTTGTGGGAGGCCTCCTTGCGCTGCTGGGTCAGCGCGCGCTGCTCCTCGCGGAGAGCGACCAGCTGGCGGGCCTGCCGTCCGGTCAGCCGGTCCAGGATGCCGGCCTTCTCCAGGTAGTCGTCCGGGTCCTCGGTGAGCAGCAGCTCCATGGCGGGGTCGAGGCCGCCGGACCGGTACTGGGCCCCGGCGAACGCGCCGAGCACGCCCCGCATGGTGTTGACGCGGTCCTGGCTGCGGGCGATCGCGTCCTGGACGTGCCGCACTTCGGCGCGCAGCTTCGCGGACCGCTCCCCCGCCGCATTGAAGCGCTCGGTGGCCTGCTCGGCCTCCTCGAAGAGCCGGTCGACCCGGGCGCGGGCGTCGCCCGCCGGGTCGGCGGGCGCGGCGCCGGCGACCCCGCCGCCGCTCAGGGCGGTGGCGGCGGTGGCCGCCACGGCGGCCATTCCGCCGGCCAGGGCGGTGACCTTCGCGTTCCGTTCGAGGCCCGCGGATGCCGGCCGGCGATGGTTTCCCACGGGAAGCCGCACTCCCTTTCCGCTGCACGGCACCCGTGTCCGCCCCCCGTGGACGGCCGTGGCCGGGTTCCGCGCTGGCAGACAGTAGCCGCACGGACACACCCCGACCAACGACCCGCCGGGGCGGACACGGCAATGCCCCGCCGACAGACGCAGGTCATCGGCGGGGCGTGCGGTGGAGCAGCGTACTTGGAAGTTCCCCCGGACGGTCGACGTCCGGAGGGATCGGACGATCAGATTCAGATGCGGACGCCGAACTGCGGCTGCATGTAGCTGATCTTCTCGTACTTGACTCCGCCGCGCGGGTTCGAGGCGTGCAGGGTCATGCCATTGCCGGCGTACAGGCCGACGTGGTGCAGGTCGCTGTAGAAGAACACCAGGTCGCCGGGCTGGAGCTGGCTGATCGGAATGCGGGTGCCTTCCTTGGCCTGGGTCCAGGTGGTGCGGGTGATGCTCACCCCGGCCTGCCGGTAGGCCCACTGGGTCAGACCGGAGCAGTCGAAGGAGTTGGGGCCCTCGTGGCCCGATATGTACGCGCTGCCCAGCTTGGTCTTGGCGGCGGCGAGGGCGGCGCCCGCGCGGCCCGAGGCCTTCACGTTGCCGAGGTTCGCGCGCGTGCTGTCGTCCCGGCTGGCCCGGGTGTCGTCGTCCTTGAGCTGCGCCCGCTCCTGCGCGGTGAGGGTGTTGAGCAGCTTCTGCGCCTCGGCGAGCTTGCTCTGGATGGTCGCCTTCTTGTCCCCGAGTTCCTTGCGGGTGGCGTCGAGGTCCTTGAGCTTGCCGGCGGCCTCCTGGCGCTGCTGCGCGAGGGTGCGCTGCTTGGCCTGGATCTTCTGCACGGCCTCCACCTGCTGGCCGCTCAACTGGTCGAGGGTGGCGGCCTGGTCGAGGTAGTCCTCGGGGTTGCTGGAGAGGAAGAGCGCGAGGGAGGGGTCGATGCCGCCGGTGCGGTACTGCGCGGAGGCCATCGAACCGAGGGTGTTCCGGAGCTCATTGAGCTCGCCCTGACCGCGGGCCACCTGGTCCTGGAGCTGGCTGATCTGCTTCTCGAGCTTCTCCTGCTGCTCCTTGGCCCCGTTGAACTTCTCGGTGGCCTTCTCCGCCTCGTCGTAGAGGGCGTCGACCTTCGCCTTGACCTCGTCCTTGCCGGGCTTGGCCGGGGCGGCCACGGCGGCTTGCGAGGAGAGGGCGACGGCTGCCGCGGCGGCGGCCGTGAGGAAGGACACGCGGGCGCGGTTCGGCTGCTTGGGTCGACGGTGGGACGCCACGGAGGCGAGCTCCTTCTTCCTCGAGCCGCCGGAGCACGCACACTCGGCAGCACCTTCGCCCGCCACCCGGACGAGTGGTCAACCGCACGAAGGTTTGGGCCAGACCCTAGTGACCCAGCTGTGATCAGTTCAAATCCTGGCGAGCAAAAATCCATTGCGCGACCAGCTTCTTTACCTTCATAGCACGCTGCGTGTCGGTGAATTGACCCACCGTCCCCAGACCGTGGGGTCAATTCGGACATTCGGTGCAGGAGTTGCAAGCGTCACTTGCGTTACGAGACGCGCGAAAGCCGCTTCAGCAGCAGCACCGAGGCGACCGGCCGGGCACCGGCCTGCGCCACCCCGTCGGCGACCTCGCGGTCCGCGGACACCACGACCACCGGACGGCCGGGCGGCTCGGCCCGCACCAGCTGCCGGATCAGCTCGTCGGCCGTCACCCCGGGCTTGGAGAACAGCACCCGCACCCCGCGCGGCGGCGCCAGCAGCACCGGGGCGGCCAGCTCGGCCCCGTCGAAGACACAGGTCATCTCGGCACCGGTCTGGGCGGCCAGCATCGACAGCCCGCCCAGCAGCCGCAGCCGCTGCTTCTCCAGCGGCATCGTCGGATAGCCGGTCTTGGTCACGTTGTAGCCGTCCACCACCAGATGCGCCTGAGGGAGCGCCAGCAACTGGTCCAGCAGCGCCGGATCGGTCTCCGACAGGGCCCGCGCCGCAATGTCCTTCGGGGTCATCCGGCCCGGCTCCACCGCATCGACCGTATCGGCCGGGCGGGTCGACACCGGCGGCAGCGCCAGCTCCCGGCGCAGCCCCTGGGCCGCGTCCAGCACGGTGTCCAGCAACAGCCGCAGCCGCATGTCCTCCACACTGCGGCCCTCCCGGGTGGCCCGCCGGGAGGCCTCCAGGGCCGCCTCGGTCTCCCCCAGGCGCGACTTGAGCCGCCGGCTCTCGCTCTCCGCGGCGGCCACCTGGGCCGCCGCCTCGCTGCGGATGCCCTCGATCTCGGATGCGGTCTTGCGCAGCGCGGCCTCGCCGCGCTTCACATCGCTGAGTGCACTGCGGAGCTTTCGCTGAAGCGATTCGGCTTCCTTGCGGGCGGTGTCCAGCTCGATGCGCAGCTGTTCCCCGCCGGTACGCTGCGCCTCCCGGGCGGCGGCCAGCTCCTCGCGCAGCCGCTCCAGCTCGCGCCGGCTCTCCTCGCCGACCCGTTCGGCGTCGACGCGCTGCGCCTCCTCACCGGCGGCGGCCACCAGCTTCACCCAGCCGACCGGGCGCAGTACGTACGCGGCAGCCGCCACGTCCAGCGGGTCGGCGGCGGCCGGCGGAGCACCCGCGTCGAGGGCGCCGGCCAGTTCCGGCTGCGCCTCGCGGACCTTCTCGGCGACCCGGCCGCGGAACACCGCGTCCGACTCGACGGCCGCGGCCATGGCGTTGCCGGCGAACTTGGCACGGCGGGTGGGGGTGAACCGGGCGTACTGGCGCAGCTGCGCGGGCAGGTCGGCGACCGTCAGGCCGCCGAAGGCGTCCGAGACGAGCGCAACGACCCGGCGCCGCACGCCTTCCGGCAGCGGGCGGTCGAGGACCTCCGCGGCGTCGCCGGCCGCACCGGCCGGCTCAGCGCCGCTCGCTGGCTCCACAATCCGTCACCTCTACCGTTCCTACTGTTCGGCCCCCGGCTCCCTCAGGAGTCCGAGCCCGGCCTGTCCACGAGTTCGATCTGGTCCACCGCGTTGCACCAGCGGCAGCGGACCGATTCGATGGTCTCATTGACCACCTCGCGCTCCTCGACCTTGGGCTCACCGGCCAGGTCGAGATGGACGTACTCCACGACTTTCGAGGAGCGGGTGACGTCGAATCGGGTGAGGTTGCCGCACAGGGTGCAGCGCCACCGGGTGGTGGCGGTCGGCAGGGGAACCGTCATCGGGCCGTCTCTCTCCTTCGTCGCTCATTCAAGTAAACCGCCTTGCGGGCGGCAGCACGTAACCCTACGGCCCGCCCGGCATCGGCGGGGCATGCGATCGGTATCCGTCCGGTTACGCCATGCTCTTGGCATGATCGTAAGGTGGCGGACCGTGCGCGAGGCCGCCCGGGGCCCGGTGGTCACGTACGCGCTCATCGCAGGCTGCGGCGTGGTCTTCCTGCTCGGCCCGGCCTCCGGCATAAATCCCGGCTACGGGACGGGCGAGGCCCTGGAGGCGGCCGGGACGGCGTATTTCCGGCGCTGGGGCGTGGTCCCCGCCGAGCTGTTCACCGGCACCGGGCGGGAGCTGCTGACCCCGCTGACGGCGCTCTTCATCCACGGCAGCTGGCTGCACCTGCTGGGGAACATGCTGTTCCTCTACGTCTTCGGCGCGATGACGGAGGAACGGATGGGCCGGGCGGAGTTCCTGCTCTTCTCCCTCTGTACGGGCTACCTGTCGCTGGTGGCGTACGCGGCGGCCAACGCGGCCACGACGGAGACCCTGGTGGGGGCGTCCGGGGCGATCTCGGCGGTGCTGGGCGCCTTCCTCTGCCTGTTCCCGCGCGCCCGGGTGACCAGCCTGTTCCCGTTCCTGTTCTTCCTGCCGCTGCGCTTCCCGGCCTGGATGGTGCTGCTGTTCTGGTTCGCCCTCCAGTGGTTCGCGGCGCACCGCGCGGGCAGCGGGCCGGGCGTCGCCTACCTGGCCCACCTGGTCGGGTTCTCGATGGGGTTCCTGTACGCCTGGGTGCGGTACCGGCATATGGATAGAGTGAGGCGACCAGCGACGGCCACCGAGGGAGACAGCCAGCCGTGATCACCGCGATCGTGCTCATCAAGACCAGCGTGGACCGCATTCCCGAGATCGCCGAGTCGATCGCCCGGCTGGAGAACGTCAGCGAGGTCTACTCGGTGACCGGTACCTACGACCTGATCGCCCTGGTCCGGGTGGCCCGCCACGACGACCTGGCGGACATCATCCCCGGCAGCATCAGCAAGATCCAGGGCGTCGAGGCGACGGACACGCACGTCGCGTTCCGCACCTACTCGCAGCACGACCTGGAAGCGGCCTTCGCGATCGGCCTCGACGCGTAACGCTGCGCTCCGCCCGAACCCCCGGCCCCGCTCCCCAGGAGCGGGGCCGCGCGTTCAGGGCGACTCGGGGGCGCGTCAGGAAACCGGCACGCAGCGGCCTTCTTCCGTGCGGTACTGCCACTTGGCGCCGGCGGTGACCAGTTCGCGGACCGCGGCCACGAAGCGTTCCACGTGCTCGTCCGGGGTGCCCGCGCCGAAGCTGACGCGGATCGCGTTCAGGGAGCGTTCGCCCGGGGCGGCCTCCGGGGCGCCGCATTCGCCCGGCTCCTGCGGCTCGCTGCCGAGCAGGGTGCGGACCAGCGGGTGGGCGCAGAACAGGCCGTCGCGGACGCCGATGCCGTACTCGGCCGAGAGCGCCGCCGCGAAGTGCGAGCTGTTCCAGCCCTCCACCACGAAGGAGATGACGCCCACCCGCGGCGCGTCGTCCCCGAAGAGGGAGAGGACCCGGACCTCGGGGACCTCCGCCAGACCTGCCCGGACCGTGGCGATGAGCTGCTGCTCGCGGGCGACCAGGCGCTCGAAGCCGGCCTCGTTGAGGGCCCGGCAGGCCGAGGCGATGGAGTAGACGCCGATCACGTTCGGGGAACCGGCCTCGTGGCGGGCGGCCGTGGTGTGCCAGTCGACGTCCACCCCGCCGTCCTCGCGCCGGGCCACCCGGCGGGAGGCGCCGCCGCCCGCCAGGTACGGGTCGGCCTCCTGCAGCCAGTCCGCGCGGCCGGCCAGCACGCCCGAGCCGAACGGCGCGTACAGCTTGTGGCCGGAGAAGGCGACCCAGTCCACGTCCAGCTCCTGCACGGACACCGGGTGGTGCGGGGCCAGTTGGGCGGCGTCCAGGACGATGCGGGCGCCGTGCGCGTGCGCGGCGGCGGCCAGCTCCTTCACCGGCCACAGCTCCCCGGTGACGTTGGAAGCACCGGTGACGCACACCAGGGCGGGCCCGTAGGGCTCCCGCTCGGCAAGCGCCCGCTCCAGGGTGGCGACGGCCTGGCCGGGGGTGCGCGGGGCGTTGAGGTAGGTGACCCGGGCGTCGCGCCACGGGAGCAGCGAGGCGTGGTGCTCGGTCTCGAAGACGAAGACCTGGCAGTCGGCCGGGAGGGCGGCGGCCAGCAGGTTCAGCGAGTCGGTGGTGGACCGGGTGAAGATCACCTGATCGGCGGGCCGGCAGTCCAGGAACTCGGCGACGGTGACCCGGCTCTGCTCGAAGAGGTCGGTGGACAGCTGGGAGAGGTAGCCGGCTCCGCGGTGCACGCTGCCGTAGTACGGGGCGTACGCGGCGACGTCGTCCCAGACCCGCTGCAGGGCCGGGGCGCTGGCCGCGTAGTCGAGGGCGGCGTAGCCGACCTCGCCGCCGGTGACGAGCGGGACGGTGACATCCCGGCCGAGCACCGGCAGCGGCTCGGAAACGGTCGTGGCGGTGGCAGCGATGGCGGTGTTCAGGGTCGCGGACATGGCGATATCTCCCGGGCAGGCAGGGGTGAATGGCTTCGATGGCCCGTCGCCGGATACACGGGTGCCGTGCGCTGCGCGGCGGAACGGGTGGGTGAAGAAAGGGGCGCTACGCGCCTATCGCATTCGCTTGCTCACGGAAAAAACTCCTCGAGAGACCAGGACCCCTGGTGTCGAGGGATCCGCGCTTGCCGTAGACCTCGCTGCCTACGGCCTGGTCATCACCCGGGGCACCCCGCCACGGAAGGAGGGTTGCCGGACAGCAAGCCGGGGCCAAAACGCTGTCACTCGTGACCTGCCCAGCATCCTGCCACAAGATCCGCCGGACGCAAGACCCCGGTCCAGGATGCGGACCGGGGCCCGGCGTGCGGCTGCCCCGTCAGGCGTTGCTGGCGGCCACCCAGCGCTCCAGGGCCGCTCGGGCCGCGCCGGAGTCGATGGACTCGGCGGCCCGGGCGATGCCGGCCGCCAGCTGCTCCTCCAGGGTGCCGGTGGAGGGGTCGAGCGCGACCAGCGCCGTCGCCGAGTTCAGCAGCACCGCGTCCCGGACCGGGCCGGTCTCGCCGGCCAGCAGCCGGCGGGCGACGTCCGCGTTGTACGAGGCGTCGGCGCCGCGGAGCTCGGAGACGTCGACCAGCGGGATGCCGACGTCCCGGGGGTCGAAGGCCTGCTCGTGGACCCGGCCGTCCCGGACCCACCAGACCCGGGAAGTGGCCGTGGTGGTCAGCTCGTCCAGGCCGTCGTCCCCGCGGAAGACCAGCGCCGAGGAGCCGCGCTCGGCGAGGACACCCGCCACGATGGGGGCCATCCGGGCGTCGGCGACACCGGTCGCCTGGGCGCGGACCTTGGCCGGGTTGGTCAGCGGGCCCAGGAAGTTGAAGGTGGTGCGGATGCCCAGCTCCTTGCGGGCGGCGGCGACATGCCGCAGCGCCGGGTGGAACTTGACCGCGAAGCAGAAGGTGATGCCGGCCTGCTCGGCGACCTCCGCCACCCGTGCGGGGGTCAGGTCCAGGTTGACGCCGAGCTTCTCCAGCACGTCGGAGGCACCGCTCGCGGAGGACGCCGCCCGGTTGCCGTGCTTGACCACCTTGGCGCCCGTACCGGCCACCACGATCGAGGACATGGTGGAGATGTTGACGGTCTTCGCACCGTCTCCGCCGGTGCCGACGATGTCCACGGTGCGGCCCGGGACCTCGATCAGGTTGGCGTGCGCGTACATGGCGCGGACCAGGCCGTTGATCTCCGCCACCGTCTCGCCCTTGGCCCGCAGGGCCACCGCGAAGCCGGCGATCTGGGCGTCGGTCGCCTCCCCGCGCATGATCCGGTCCATGGCCCAGGCCGTGTCGTCGGCGGACAGGTCGGTGCCGGTGAGGAGGGCGTCGAGGACGGACGGCCAGGACCTGTCCGCCACGCTGCCGCCGCCTGCCGGGGTCACAACGTTCATGGTCCTCGCTCCTGGGTCCACAGTCCGATTGATGAGAGCTCAAGCCTAGCCAGCTGCGGAGGACGGCAAAGAGCCCCGTCCAGACCCTGGACGGGGCTCTTGCCGTGGCGATCAGTTTTCAGCCGGAATCAGGCTTCAGTGGTGGCCGTGGCCGCTCTGAATCTCCTTGTATTCCTCGACAGAGGGCTTCTCGATCTGCGTTCCCTCGCCGTAGAAGCCCTTGCTCAGCTTAGAGCGAAGCTTCTCGGTAAGTGTCACCTTGCGCTCCACACCGTTCTCGTCGACCGTCGGGCCGATCTCGGCCGGCTTGTACTGCTCGTGCTGGGTCAGCGTGTGCAGCTGGGCCTGCGAGAGCGGCTCGTGGACCTCGACGAACTCACCGTGCGGCAGGCGCTTGATGATGCCGGTCTCGCGACCGTGCAGCACCTTGTCCCGGTCCCGGCGCTGCAGGCCGAGGCAGATCCGCTTGGTGATCACGAAGGCGACGACCGGGCCGAGGAAGAAGCCGATCCGGGCGAACCAGGTGATGCCGTTGATCGAGAGGTGGAAGAACTGCGCGAACATGTCGTTTCCACCGGCGATCAGCAGGATGACGTACCAGGTCAGCCAGGCCACACCGAAGGCGGTACGGGTCGGAGCGTTGCGCGGGCGGTCCAGGATGTGGTGCTCGCGCTTGTCACCGGTGACCCAGGACTCGATGAACGGGTACACCGCGATCGCGACCAGGACCAGCGGGAAGATCACCAGCGGGATGAACACGCCCAGGACGAGGGTGTGGCCCCACAGGTTGATCTCCCAGCCCGGCATGGCACGGATCAGACCCTCGGAGAAGCCCATGTACCAGTCGGGCTGTGCGCCCGTGGACACGTGGTCCGGGACGTACGGGCCGAGCGCCCAGATCGGGTTGATCGAGGCGATGCCGGCGATGGCCGCGATGACACCGAAGACCAGGAAGAAGAAGCCTCCGGCCTTGGCCATGTAGACCGGCAGCAGCGGCATGCCGACGACGTTGTTGTTCGTCTTGCCCGGGCCCGGGTACTGGGTGTGCTTGTGGTACACGACGAGGATCAGGTGGGCGACCACCAGACCCAGCATGATGCCCGGCAGCAGCAGGATGTGGATCGAGTAGAACCGGGCCACGAAGTCGTGGCCGGGGAACTCGCCGCCGAAGAGGAAGAACGACAGGTACGTGCCGACGATCGGCACGGACAGGATCGCGCCCTCCATGAAGCGGACACCGGTGCCCGAGAGCAGGTCGTCCGGCAGGGAGTAACCGGTGAAACCGGTGAACATGCCGAGGACCAGCAGCAGGAAGCCGAAGACCCAGTTGACCTCGCGCGGCTTGCGGAACGCGCCGGTGAAGAACACGCGCATCATGTGCACGAGCATCGCGGCGACGAAGATCAGGGCCGCCCAGTGGTGGATCTGCCGGATGAGCAGACCGCCGCGGACGTCGAAGCTGATGTCCAGGGTCGAGGCGAAGGCCTCGGACATCCGGACGCCCTGCATCGGCACGTACGAGCCGTGGTACACGACCTCGTTCATGCTCGGGTGGAAGAACAGCGTCAGGTACACACCCGTGAGGATGATGATGATGAAGCTGTAGAGGCAGATCTCACCCAGCATGAAGGACCAGTGGTCCGGGAAGATCTTGCGCATGTTCGCCTTGGCGAGGCTGTAGATGCCCAGGCGGCCGTCCGCCCAGTCGGCTACGCGCTCGCCGCGCGGCGCTTTGCGCTCCGTCGTATCGGTGGCAGTGCTCATCCGCGCTCCCAGAATGCAGGACCGACGGGCTCCGCGAAGTCGCCGAGCGCTTCGAGGAAGCCTTCGTCATTCACACCGATCCGCAGCTGCGGCAGCGCGTGACCGGCCGGACCGAAGATGACACGGCCGCCGTCGGAGAGGTCGAAAGTGGACTGGTGGCACGGGCAGAGCACGTGGTGCGTCTGCTGCTCGTACAGGCTGATCGGGCAGCCGACGTGGGTGCAGATCTTCGAGTAGGCCACGATCCCGTCGTGGGACCACTCCAGCTCCTGCTTGTCCTTGATGTCCTCCGGCTGAATCCGGACGATCATCAGGGCAGCCTTGGCGATCTGCTGCATGTAGTCGTGCGAGTCCTCCTCCAGGCCTTCCGGCTTGGCGAAGGTCAGGGAGCCGACCAGCACGTCCTCGGGACGCAGCGGCTCCATGGTGTTCTGGTTGATGAGCAGCTTGCCCTTCGCCCAGACGGTCTTGCGGAGCTTCAGCTCCGGCAGCGGACCCAGGTCGCGCAGCAGCACCACACCGCTGAGCGGCACCATGGCCAGCGCGCCGTACATCGTGTTGCGGATCAGCTTCCGGCGGCCGATGTCGGACTCGCGGGCACCGTCGGCGAAGTCCTCGAGGACCTTGGCCTTGACGTCCGCCGGGGCGGCGATCGGGTGGCGCTCGTCGGCGACCTCTTCATCGGACATCAGGGTGCGGGCCCAGTGGACCGCGCCGGCGCCGATGCAGAACAGGGCCGTGCCCAGGGTCATGCCCAGGGCGAAGTTGAGCGCGCTCACCTTGCCGATGGGCCAGATGAACACGATCTTGTCGACCGGGAAGATCACGAACGAGGCGATGAAGCCGACGGTCGCGAGCATCGACAGCGTGAACAGCAGCGCGACCGTACGCTCGGAGCGCTTGGCGGCCCGCTCGTCGATGTCCTGGATACGCGGCTTGTGGGCCGGCAGGCCCGGGTCGGCGAACGGGTTGTCCGCAACCGCTACGCCACCGTGGTGGGCGTCCTGCGCAGTCGGCAGGTTCTCTTCGGGAATGTCTTGGCTACTCATGACTTCTTGGCCTTAGCGGTGTGGGCCCCGACCCAGACGGCGACAGCGATCAGCGCACCCAGACCGAACACCCAGCCGAACAGACCCTCGGACACGGGGCCGAGGCCGCCGAGCTTGAGGCCGCCCGGGTTGGTCGAGTACTCGCCGTTCACGTGCTGGAGGTACGCGATGATGTCCTTCTTTGCCTGCTCCGGCATGGTCGAGTCCGGGAAGGAAGGCATGTTCTGCGGGCCGGTGAGCATGGCCTCGTAGATGTGCTTCGGCTCGACGCCCTCGAGGTTGGGGGCGTACTTGCCGTGCGTGAGCGCACCACCCTCGCCGGTGAAGTTGTGGCACTGCGCGCAGTTGTTGCGGAACAGCTCGCCACCCTTGGCGATGTCGGCACCTGCCGGGTCGTACTGCTTCTCGGTCGGCGTGATCGGGCCGGCACCGAGGGAGGCGATGTACGCGGCCAGCTGGTCGATCTGGGCCTGGGTGTAGATCTTGGGCTTCGCCGGCACCTGGGCGCTGGGCTGCTGGGCGGGCATGCGGCCCGTGCTCACCTGGAAGTCGACGGCTGCGGAGCCGACGCCCACCAGGCTCGGGCCGTCAGAGGAACCCTGACCGCCGGTTCCGTGGCAGCTTGCGCAACCCACGGCGTAGAGCTTGGCGCCCTCCTCGATGGCGAGGGACTGGGCGGTTTCATCGGCCTGCGCCTTGCCCGCGGGCGCGAAGGCGGCGTACAGCCCCCCAGTGGCCGCCAGCGCGAGGAGTAGAACGACGACCGCCGCCAGCGGATGGCGTCGTCGTGCGGAGAGCTTTTTCACGGATTACCCCGGTGTCAGGATCTTCTGCGTCGGTGTTTCTGGATGATGCCGGGCCGGACCCGGCGACGTGTTCGCTACTTGATCAGGTAGATCGTGGCGAAGAGGCCGATCCAGACGACATCGACGAAGTGCCAGTAGTAGGACACGACGATGGCCGAGGTCGCCTGTTCGTGGGTGAACCTCTTGGCCGCGTACGTCCGGCCGAGGACAAGCAGGAAGGCGATGAGTCCGCCCGTCACGTGCAGTCCGTGGAAGCCGGTGGTCAGGTAGAAGACCGAACCGTACGGACCGGACGAGAGGCTCATGCCCTCGTGCTTGACCAGCTCGGTGTACTCGAACACCTGGCCGCCAATGAAGATCGCACCCATGACGAACGTGATGATGAACCACGTCCGGAGCTTCTTCACATCACCGCGCTCGGCGGCGAATACGCCGAGCTGGCAGGTGAGGGAGGAGAGCACCAGGATCGTGGTGTTCGTCGCCGAGAAGGGCAGATTCAGGGTCGAGGCCTGTTCTGTCCAGTACTCGGCGCCCATCACGGATCGCAGGGTGAAGTACATCGCGAAGAGGGCCGCGAAGAACATCAGCTCGGAACTCAACCAGATGATGGTTCCGACGCTGACGAGGTTCGGCCTGTTGACCGTCGGGTGCGCGTGCCCGGTATCTACTGTCGTTGCTGTCGCCACGACCGACATTATGTCGGTCGCTTATCCCGCCCTCACCCCGGGGGGTGCCGTTCGGAGTGTCCGGGGGGTGTGCACTGCCCGAACGGCCCATCAGATCAGCTGCCGGACGCTGCTCGCAGAGTGATCACCGGGGTGGCGGAACCGATGTTGACGGGACATCGGACGGAGTAGCATCCGGCGCATCATCAACGTGATTCATGTGACACGTGGAGGAACAAATGCGGGCGACTGCGCGGGTTCTGGTCTACAGCGATGACGCCAACACCCGGGAGCAGGTGCGGCTCGCGGCCGGGCGCCGGCCCGCCGCGGACCTGCCTCCGGTGGACTACCTGGAGTGCGCCACCCTGGCTGCCGTCCTGACGGAGCTGGAGCAGGGCGGGATCGACGTGTGCGTGCTCGACGGGGAGGCGGTTCCGGCCGGGGGCATGGGGGTGTGCCGGCAGATCAAGGACGAGATCTTCCGGTGCCCGCCGGTGCTGCTGCTCATCGGGCGCCCGCAGGACGCCTGGCTGGCCACCTGGAGCCGTGCGGACGCCACGGTGACCCTTCCGGTGGACCCGGTCTCCTTCCCCGACGCCCTGGCCACTCTTCTGAGGGCACGGCTGTCCGTGAACTCCTGACCGACCGGGTCCCGGACGGGACCCGGTTCGGCCGTCCTACGGGCCGTCCTACACCTGGGGTCGCAGTCGCGCCGAGTCGACGGGGCTGCGGCCTTCCTGGGTGCCCTTGAGGAGGGCACTGCCCTCCTTCCAGTCCTCCCAGTCCAGGTTCCAGTCGCCGTAGCCGTTGCCGAAGGTGTCCATCTCCGGCCCGATGCTGTTGACGACGGTGACGACGTCGCCCTCGCGGATGTTCTCGAAGAACCAGGCGGCGTTGCCGGTGCTCATGCCGGTGCAGCCGTGGCTGACGTTGCGGCTGCCGTGGGCGTTGATGGACCAGGGTGCGGCGTGGACGTATTCACCACTCCAGGTGACGCGCGTCGCCCAGTAGACGTCCAGGTTGTAGTACTCGCTGCCGCCGATGCCGACGGTGTCGCCGCGCATCCGGACGTAGTACTGCTTGCCGAGGACCACCTTGGTGCCGTTGCGGGTGGCGAAGCCGGGCTTTCCGGTGGTGACCGGGATGCCGGTGACCACTTCGCCGTTGCGCTTGAACGTGAGCCAGTGCGCGGAGGCGTCGGTGATGACCTCGACCCGGTCGCCGATGTCCAGCTTCACCGGCTTGGAGGCGGCACCGTGCAGGTCCTTGCCGATCCGGATGCCCTCCAGGTTGCTCCGTACGGAGACGCTGGAGTTGGCGGGCCAGTACTCCTTCGGTCGGAAGTGCAGGCGGCTGTCGTCCACCCAGTACCAGGAGCCCTCGACCCGTCCGGGCTTGGTGTCGACGACCAGGGCCCGTTCGACCAGGGCGCGGGACGTCTTGTCCTTCACGGGTTCGTTGAGTTCGGCGATGATGGGCTGTCCGACCCCGTACGTGCCGTCCTGCGGGCCGAATTCGACCTTGAGGAGCTTCTTGGCCGGGGTGGTCTCGAAGGACAGCCTGCGCTGCCCGGGAGCCCCGCGCTCGTTTTCGGTGGCGACGGTGACCGTGTAGCGGACACCTGCGGCCAGCGGCACGGTGCTGTGCCAGCGGTCCCCCTTGGCGGTGAGTTCGCCCGCCAGGCGGCGGCCGTGGCTGTCCACGGCCGTCACATCGGTGATCCGGCTGCCCTTCACGCCCTTGGCGGTCACCTCCAGCGGCCGGTCGGGGTCGACGGGACGGCTGCCCGCGGACTGGTTGAAGGCGACCTGACCGGCCGCGTCGTAGGGGTTGGCGGACAACGGGTTGTCGCCGCCGGCGCAGGCGGTGGCGCCGGCCCCGAGGGACGCGACCAGCAGGGAGCAGCTGACTACCGTCCAAAGACGCGGTGTGTGACTCATGAGGCCACGCTATGAACAGATCGGCAATCCGTCGCGCGATGTGACTGCAAACGAGGGGCCCGGACTCCTCCGAAGAGGTGTCCGGGCCCCATGTTCGAATGCCGCGGGGGCGTTCTACTGGTTCTGGTTCTCGCCGCGGTAGTACTCGTACACCCAGCCCCACAGGCCGATCAGGATGACCGGAGCCGAGAAGTACATCAGCCACCAGCCGAAGACGACGCCGCTGAAGGCCAGCGCGCCACCGACGGCCAGCGAGAGCGGCTGCCAGCTGTGCGGGGCGAAGAAGCCCAGCTCGCCGGCCTCGTCCGCGACGTCGGCCTCCTTGTTGTCCTGGGCCATCTCGTCCACACGCTTGGCCGTGAAGGCCAGGTAGTAGCCGATCATGATGCTCAGGCCGAAGGCCAGGAACAGTGCGGTGGTGCCGACCGGCTCCTTCGACCACACGCCGTACACGACGGCCATGATCAGAATGAAGGCGGAGAGCCAGAGGAACATCTTGCCCTGGATCTTCACTTGCCGGCCTCCTTGCCACCGGTGACGGCCGGGGCCACGGTGCTGTGGTCCTCGAGGTGCTCGAGGGCCGCGATCTCCGGGTGGTGCAGGTCGAAGGCCGGGGATTCGGAACGGATCCGCGGCAGGGTGAGGAAGTTGTGCCGCGGCGGCGGGCAGGAGGTCGCCCACTCGAGCGAACGGCCGTAGCCCCACGGGTCGTCGACCTCGATCTTCTTGCCGTACTTGGCGGTCTTCCACACGTTGTACATGAAGGGAAGCATCGACAGGCCGAGCAGGAAGGAGCTGATCGTGGAGATGGTGTTCAGCGTGGTGAAGCCGTCGGCCGCGAGGTAGTCCGCGTAGCGGCGCGGCATGCCCTCGGCACCCAGCCAGTGCTGCACCAGGAACGTGCCGTGGAAGCCCACGAACAGGGTCCAGAAGGTGATCTTGCCGAGGCGCTCGTCCAGCATCTTGCCCGTGAACTTCGGCCACCAGAAGTGGAAGCCGGAGAACATCGCGAAGACCACGGTGCCGAAGATGACGTAGTGGAAGTGCGCGACGACGAAGTACGAGTCGGAGACGTGGAAGTCCATCGGGGGCGAGGCCAGGATGACGCCGGTCAGACCACCGAAGGTGAAGGTGATCAGGAAGCCGACGGCCCAGAGCATCGGGGTCTCGAAGGACAACGAGCCCTTCCACATGGTGCCGATCCAGTTGAAGAACTTCACACCGGTCGGTACCGCGATCAGGAAGGTCATGAAGGAGAAGAACGGCAGCAGCACACCGCCGGTGACGTACATGTGGTGCGCCCACACGGTCACGGAAAGACCGGCAATGGCAATCGTCGCGCCGATCAGACCGATGTAACCGAACATCGGCTTCCGGGAGAAGACCGGAATGACCTCGGAAATGATTCCGAAGAATGGCAGCGCGATGATGTACACCTCTGGGTGGCCGAAGAACCAGAAGAGGTGCTGCCAGAGCAGTGCGCCACCATTGGCCGAGTCAAAGACATGTGCACCGAACTTCCGGTCGGCCTCCAGCGCGAAGAGCGCGGCGGCCAGCACCGGGAAGGCGAGCAGGACCAGAACACCGGTCAGCAGCACGTTCCAGGTGAAGATCGGCATGCGGAACATCGTCATGCCCGGAGCGCGCATGCAGATGATCGTGGTGATGAAGTTGACCGAGCCGAGGATCGTGCCGAAGCCCGAGAAGGCCAGACCCATGATCCACATGTCGGCGCCGATGCCCGGCGAGCGGACCGCGTCCGACAGCGGGGAGTAGGCGAACCAGCCGAAGTCGGCAGCACCCGAGGGGGTGATGAAGCCGGCCACCGCGAGCGTCGAGCCGAAGAGGTACAGCCAGTAGGCGAACATGTTCAGCCGCGGGAACGCCACGTCGGGCGCGCCGATCTGCAGCGGCATGATCCAGTTGGCGAATCCGGCGAACAGCGGCGTCGCGAACATCAGCAGCATGATCGTGCCGTGCATCGTGAACGCCTGGTTGAACTGCTCGTTCGACATGATCTGCGTGCCCGGACGGGCCAGCTCGGCGCGCATGAAGAGCGCCATGATGCCGCCGATGATGAAGAACACGAACGAGGTGACCAGGTAGAGCGTACCGATGGTCTTGTGGTCGGTGGTGGTGAGCCACTTCACGACCACGTTGCCCGGCTGCTTGCGCCGTACCGGCAGCTCGTTCTCGTACGAGTCGGCTGCGGCGGCACCCTGAGGTTCGTTGAGGATGCTCACAGTTTGTTCGTCTCCGCGTTCCGGGCCGGGTCAGTCTGCTTGATGCCCGCCGGCAGGAAGCCGGTCTGCCCCTTCTCGGCCAGTGACTTGAGGTACGCCCGGTACTCCTCCGGCGAGACGACCTGCACGTTGAAGAGCATCCGGGAGTGGTCGACGCCACAGAGCTCGGCGCACTTGCCCATGAAGACGCCCTCTTCGGTCGGGACGACCTCGAAGACGTTGGTGTGGCCCGGGATGACGTCCTGCTTGAACAGGAAGGGGACCACCCAGAAGGAGTGGATGACGTCGTTCGACGAAAGGATGAAGCGGACCTTCTCGCCCTTGGGGAGGACCAGGGTCGGACCCGGGTTGCCCGTCTTGGGGTTCCGGTCGCTCGGGACGCCCTTCTCGTAGACGCCCTCGGCGCCCGCCGGGAAGTCCTTGGTGAACTTGTCCGGGATGGAGGCGAGCTCCTTGGGGACCTCGCCCGCCTTCGGAGTCGCCGCGTCGCCGTCGACGTTCTCGATGTAGTTGAAGCCCCAGCTCCACTGGAAGCCGACCACGTTGATGGTGTGCGGCGGCTTCGGGGTGAGCGCGAGCAGCTTCGACTCGTCGCGGGCGGTGAAGTAGAACAGCACCGAGACGATGATCAGCGGGACCACGGTGTACAGGGCCTCGATGGGCATGTTGTACCGGGTCTGCGGGGGGATCTCCACCTTGGTGCGGCTGCGCCGGTGGAAGATCACACTCCAGATGATCAGGCCCCAGACGAGGATGCCCGTGAGCAGTGCGGCCGCCCACGACCCCTGCCACAGCGAGAGGATGCGCGGCGCCTCCTCGGTGACCGGGTCCGGCATACCGAGGGTGGGGAAGTCTTTATATGTGTACGAGCAACCGGTGGCGGTTGCCAGGACCGCACCCGCCGTCAGCGCCTGCAGCAGCTTCCGCCGCATCGGGCGCCGCGGCGAGCGGTCGGAGCCGTAGGGACTCACGTAGCGCCTTCCCGAGAGTCTCGGCCCGCGCGGCCGGCCGCGGCCGTCTGTCGGGTCGGTCGCCGGCCCTGACGCAGGCAGGGGTTTGGATGTTTATGCGGACCAAACCCTACTGGACGCTATTTGGGGTCGCGCGGGGAGGGTGCCCAACGCGCCGCTACTGCCCCCGAAGGGGTGGCTCGGCCGTACGGGGGACGGCCGGCGCGCCCCTGAACGGCGGGCTCCGGAAGCCATCTGACGCCCCCTGACCTGGCAGCTGCCGCTGCTGTTCTACGGTGGCCGGATGCCGTACTTCGACGTCGCCTCCGCCGCCCCGCTGCACCCGGTCGCCCGGCAGGCCCTGCAGGCTTCCCTGGACGAGGGCTGGGCGGACCCGGCGCGGCTCTACCGGGAGGGCCGGCGGGCCGCGCTGTTGCTGGACGCGGCGCGGGAGGCCGCCGCCGAGGCGGTGGGGTGCCGGCCCGACGAACTCGTCTTCACTCCTTCGGGGACGCACGCGGTTCACTCGGGGATCGCCGGAGCGCTGGCCGGCCGCCGGCGGGTCGGCGGGCACCTGGTCGTATCGGCGGTCGAACACAGTTCGGTCCTGCACTCGGCGCAGGCCCACGAGGCGCGGGGCGGGGTGGTGACGGAGGTTCCGGTGGACCGGGCGGGCGCGGTGGCGGCGGCCTCGTACGCCGAAGTGCTCCGCGCGGACACCGCGCTGGCCTGCCTGCAGTCCGCCAACCACGAGGTGGGCACGGTGCAGCCGGTGGCGGAGGTAGCCGAGGTCTGCGCCGCCGCCGGGGTGCCACTGCTGGTCGATGCGGCCCAGTCGCTGGGCTGGGGGCCGGTGGAGGGCGGCTGGTCGGTGCTGGCGGCGAGCGCGCACAAATGGGGCGGGCCGGCCGGGGTCGGCCTGCTGGCGGTGCGCAAGGGGGTCCGGTTCGCGCCCCAAGGGCCCGCCGACGAACGGGAGTCGGGCCGCTCCCCCGGCTTCCCGAACCTGCCGGCGGTGGTGGCCGCGGCGGCCTCGCTGCGGGCGGTACGGGCGGAGGCGGAGGCGGAGTCCGCGCGGCTGCGGGTGCTGGTGGACCGGATCCGGCGGCGGGTGGCCCGCCTGGTCCCGGACGTGGAGGTGGTGGGCGACCCGGTCCGGCGGCTGCCGCATCTGGTCACCTTCTCCTGCCTGTACGTCGACGGCGAGACGCTGCTGCACGAGCTGGACCGGGCGGGGTTCTCGGTCTCCTCCGGCTCCTCCTGCACCAGCTCCACGCTGACGCCCAGCCATGTGCTGAAGGCGATGGGGGTGCTGTCGGAGGGGAACGTCCGGGTCTCGCTGCCGGCGGGGACCTCGGCGGAGGAGGTCAACGCGTTCCTGGAGGTACTGCCGAGGGCGGTGGCCGGGGTGCGGGAGCAACTGGGCGTCGCGGAGCCGTCGTCGGTGGTGCCGGTGGGCGCTGCGGAATCGGTGACGGTGGACGCGCTGGGGCTGCTGTGTCCGCAGCCGGTGATCGAGCTGGGGCGGGCGATCGGGACGGTGCCGGTCGGGGGGACGGTCACTGTCCTCTCGGACGACGAGGTGGCGCGTCTGGACATCCCGGCGTGGTGCGCGATCCGCGGCCACGCCTACCTGGGCGAGGAGCCGGCGCCGGGGGGCACGGCGTACCGCGTCCGCCGCCTGCACTAGCCCGGCGGATCCGGGCCCGCTACGCGGAGCCTTTCCCCCACCCTCCCCCTCGCTTCGCTGGGGGGACCCCCACCCCTCCCCGAAACCGGAGCTCCGCCCCGGACCCCACGGGCTTCGCCAGCCGCAGCCGCACCCTGGGTGCCCCGGGCTCCGCCCGGCACCTGGCGGGGCGGGGGCACGGGCGAAGCCCCCGGCCCTGGGCGCTCCGCGCCCGCGCGGGTGCGGGGCTCGGAACGCCCGAAACGCGGTGCCGGGCGAAGCCCGCACCGCCGGGCCCGGGGCGGAGCCCCGGAACGCGGGGGCTGGACGAAGCCCGCACCCCCCGGGGGGGCAGCCCCGGGGCCCGGGCGGAGCCCCTGTGGCGGGGTCAGGCTGAGAAGTGGGCCTGGAGTTCTGCGGCGGCTTCGTTGCCGTACGCCTTGGTGAAGCGCTCGACGAAGTGCGCGCGCTTCAGCTCGTACTCCTGGGTGCCCAGCGTCTCGATCACGAGGGTGGCCAGCATGCAGCCGATCTGCGCGGCGCGCTCCAGGCCGACGCCCCAGCCGAGCCCGGTCAGGAAGCCCGCGCGGAACGCGTCGCCGACGCCGGTCGGGTCGACCTTCGCGGTCTCCTCGGGGCAGCCCACGAGGATCGGCGCCTCGCCCGCGCGCTCGATCTTCACGCCGCGCGAGCCGAGGGTGGTGACCCGGGTGCCGACCTTGCCGAGGATCTCCTCGTCGGTCCAGCCGGACTTGCTCTCGATGAGGCCCTTCTCGTACTCGTTCGAGAAGAGGTAGGTCGCGCCCTCCATCAGGGTGCGGATGTTCTCGCCGTCCATGCGGGCGATCTGCTGCGAGAAGTCCGCGGCGAACGGGATGCCCCGGGTCCGGCACTCCTCGGTGTGGCGCAGCATCGCCTCGGGGTCGTCCGCACCGATCAGGACGAGGTCCAGGCTGCCCACCCGCTCGGCGACGGCCTGCAGCTCGATCAGCCGGGCCTCGCTCATGGCGCCGGTGTAGAAGGAGCCGATCTGGTTGTGGTCGGCGTCCGTGGTGCACACGAAGCGCGCGGTGTGCAGCACCTCGGAGATCCGGACGGACTCGGTGTCGACGCCGTGCCGGTCGAGCCAGGCCCGGTACTCGTCGAAGTCGTAGCCGGCGGCGCCGACCAGGATCGGGCGGCTTCCCAGCTGCCCCATGCCGAAGCAGATGTTCGGGCCGACACCGCCCCGTCGTACGTCGAGGTTGTCGACGAGGAAGGAGAGGGAGACCGTGTGCAGCTGGTCCGCGACCAGCTGGTCGGCGAAGCGGCCGGGGAAGGTCATGAGGTGGTCGGTGGCGATGGAGCCGGTGACTGCAATACGCACGGCGTGGATGCTCCTGCAAGGGGCGGCAAGGGTGACAGTCCACGCTACCCGGTCGATCGCGAACAACCGAACGGTCGAAACTACCCGATAGTAGGGCTTTCTCCTCGTACCGCGGCCTGCCTACGGTGCCTTCATGACGCACATGGACGGAATCCGTCACAACGAGTACACCGCGCGGGGGCGGAGTGCGGAAGCCCTGCGGCGGCCCGGCTTCGCCCGGCTGCTGGGCGACTGCGCCCGGATGGCCCCGCACTGGCCGGCCGATACGGAGCCCGCCCCGGCCCGGGTGACAGCCGCGCAGATCCACGGGGTCAGCGTCCCGCCCTCCTCGGCCCGGCTGATCGCCTCCACCCGTCTGGGGGACTGAAGGGAACCGGTTGCGCGCCTGCTCCGTCCCACTGGCACCACGGACGGCGAGCCAGGCGAAGGAGCGATGCGGTGACCAACGGGCAGTCCGGCACACCGGACACGGAGACCGACACGGACACAGCGCCCACCTCGACGGCGGTACGGCGGCGGCCGACCGCCGCGATCGTGGCGGTCGCGGCTGCCGTGCTGCTCGCCGGCGGCGGTACGGCGTACTGGGCGGCCAGCGCCCACGGCGGGGAGAAGCGGCCGGCCGCGGTGGCAGCCCGGGACGCGGCGGCGGCCGGATCCGCCATGCCCTCGCCCGGCGCCACTCCCCCGCCGGGGATCGCCCCCGGCGAGCCCGACCCCTCCGGCGGTTCCGTGGTGTACGAGGCCAAGGGGCAGCTGCCGGCCGGACCGGGCAGCGCGCCGGTGTTCAAGGCCTCCGGCGAGGTGACCGAGGCGGAGGTGGCCCGGCTCGCCGCGGCGCTCGGTGTCGAGGGCAAGCCGCAGCTGTCGGGTGCGATGTGGCAGGTCGGCGCGGTGCAGGACGGCGGCGGACCCCGGCTCCAGGTGACCCGGCAGGCGCCCGGCACCTGGAGCTTCAGCCGGGCCCAGCAGGGCGGCAGCGACAACTGTGAACGGGGCAAGGACACCTGCGGCCCCGCCACGCTCCCGGAGGGTGGCCAATCCGGCGCGGCGGTCTCCGAGGCGGCGGCGAAGGCCGCCGCGCCGCCGCGGCGCGCGCCGGCCGCCCCCCCGGCGGCCCACCAGCACCCCCCCCAGC